>CACDOC010000001.1 GCA_902554355.1 uncultured SAR86 cluster bacterium
AAAATCTTGCTTTCCAGTAACGGGATTAACGGAACACCCTGAAACGGCTAAATAGATACTTAAGAATAAGTACTTTTTCATAATTCGAGTAGGTCTAGAGTTCTTTGTCCAAGTTCTTCCCACCAACTCTCACCCATGGATATTATCCTTTCAATATTTGAATCACTACTGTCATCAAGCCTTCTGTTAACCCTGCCTAGAGGAGAATTGATTCTAAGGTAATTCTTTCCAATTAACTCCTCAGCCAGTTCATGATCCATACTACTTTCTACCATTAAGCCAAAGAGATCATGCATCATCCACCCAATTAACCCCCATTTTTTTGAATCTTTACCTTTCAGGGATCTTTTATTTAGGCCTGTTCCAACACTTAAAACCACCAGCTCATTGTCAGGATACAATTTTTTTGCCTCCACATATCCGTGCAGTACAGGATGATTTGCAACTATACCTCCATCTATTAGAAATCTATCTCCTACTTCAGCAGTTGGGTAATAAACAGGGGCTGCACTTGTTGCATCACCTGAATCCACTACAGATATCTCCTGATCTGTATAAGAAGTTAATAGAACAGGTAATCTTTTTTCGATGTCATAAGACGTAACAGCTACTGGCTTATTGGCATCTTTTAACTTCTTATCGGCAAAAAATTCTGTTAATACTTCTCTTTTACCTTCGTTGGTATATTTTGGGTTAATTTGCATTATCCCTAAACTCGTCTCCCAAGAAGAATTTGTCATGATTTTAATTAGATTTTCCTTGGACCATATATTCATTAGATCAGCAGCAGGCATTTGGTTTATTGCTAACCCAAGACAAGAAATAGCACCTGCTGAAGTTCCTATAAAAAAATCAAATTTTTCTGCTAATGGAACCTGAAGATGTTCCTCCAATTTTTTTAAAAAAGTTATGGAAGCTATGGTTCTTACTCCGCCTCCATCCATAGACAAAATATACCTTTTCTCCATATCTAACTTTTGACTGTTATGCGTTTAACCATTAGACTAGTTTAATTAGATTACAGAATTTATACATTAATTATTAATTCTATAAAATTATTTTCTAGACATAATAAATTGGGGAAAATTATGAAAAAACTATATATAACACTTATTGGTGTTAGCCTTTCTTTTGGCTCTACCCTTTTTGCTGCAGATGATGAGTCTGGAGTGGAAGAAGTGGTGGTTGTTGGTTCTCAAATAAAAGGTGCAAAGATTACTGGATCATTACCTGTTTCAGTAGTTACAGGCATAGATATTGAGGCAACTGGTGCTATTGATGGTGATGATTTACTAGAGCACATAGCTGAACAAGGACAAAACTATTTCACTGAAGCTGAAGATGCCTCAGGTGGTGTTAATGCTTCTCGTGGTGACGTAGGTGCATATAATTTAAGAAACTTGGGTGTTGGTAACTCGCTTACTCTTCTTAATGGAAGAAGATTAGTGAACTCCCCCGGGTATCAAACTGAGTTAATTGGTGGAGACTATGTCCCTACAGTCAGTGTTAACTCCAACTTAATTCCTGTGTCAGGAATTGAAAGATTAGAAATACTTCGTGATGGTGCTTCAGCTGTTTATGGAGCAGATGCCGTGGCAGGTGTTGTTAATACTGTTTTACAAGATGATTATGAAGGTCTAAGTGTTACTGCAAGAATGAGTGGCTACGATCACTTTGAGGCTCAAGACACAACAATTACAGCTAAATGGGGGTCTTTCTTCAATGATGGAGCAACTAATGTAGCCGTATTCTTTGATCATTACGATAGAGATAACATAAATGCTCAAGAAGACCCAAGATGGGGTGCTGGAGATCATAGACCGTTCGTAGATGATGACTCTCCTTGGAAAACAAGCACTTCTTTTAGAAACTTAAGCTCTAACTCAATTTATGGTCAGTTTGATATGGTAAGCTCCAGTGAGCATGCAGGAGAAAGTTACAACCACGTTTGGACAGACTCTAATGGTGAATTTGAAGTCTTCCCACTAGGCGATTCTAAATGTACTAACAGAGGTCACCCTCTCTTTGATACAGGATATGGAACTTGTATTGCTCAAGATGGAAACGGTGCTTTAAGAAGTAATTTCTGGGGTCCTACCGATGTTAGATCTGAGTTAGTTAGAACTAATGCAATAGTATTTATCAACAATGACTTAGGAGATGGCAGAGAAGCTTTCACTGAAATAGCTTTGTATAAATCTGAAAGTGATAGAACGGCGCATGCTTCCTACGCTTTCTCTTCTTCTAAACATAGAGTTGGTCCAGATAACTATTACCTAAACCAACTTAAAGTAGATGTAGACGGTGTCCCCACAGCTATATTTGCTGGAAAAGAGCTTTATATAGATAACTATCGTTATGAAGAAAGACAAAGATTGGTTAACGTTAAAAAAGAAACTTATAGATTTCTTCAAGGTTTAAGAGGATCAAGAGGTGACTGGGATTGGGAAACTGCTTTTGTTAAATCTCAGGCTCAATCAAATGACGTAACAACCAATAGATTGTCTAATAACTTATTGAAAGAAGCTTTGTATGATTCTACTGAAGCTGCTTATAACCCTTTCAGTGCAGGAGTTAACTCAAACATTGAAAGAGCATTAATAGATGTTTACAGAAAAGGTGTGAGTGATTTAATGATGGTTGATTTCAAGATATCAAGTAATGACTTATGGGAAATGCCAGGAGGCAACATGGGTATGTTAGTTGGACTTGAGTACCGTGATGAAGAAATAAGTGATGATAGAGATCCAAGATTAGATGGAACTATTACTTACACTGATTATGAAGGCGATACTTATCCATTGGTAGGTGATGTTGTCAACTCTTCCCCAACAGCTGATGTACAAGGTTCTAGAAACGTTGTTTCAGTCTTTACAGAGTTACAGATACCTCTAACGGATAGAATAAATGTTCAAACAGCAGTTCGACACGAAACTTTTTCTGATTACGGCGATTCAACAGTTGCTAAACTCGCTTTAGGTTGGGACATTGCTCCTTGGGTAGATTTCAGAGCATCTGCGTCTACAGCCTTTAGAGCACCGAACATCATTCAAATGAATGAAAAGACTGTAGTTAGATCTGGAACAAGATATGACAGAGCAGCATTCCAAGTTAATGCAGTACAAAGTGTTGAAAATGTTATAGATTCTGACTCGCGTTACACCATTCAAAGAATGGCAACTGGAGCAGAAAATCTCGATGCTGAAGAGTCTGAAAACTATTCTGTAGGTTTAGTTCTTACTCCAATAGATGACTTAATTATTACTGTTGATACTTGGTCTATTGAAAAGGATAAAACTATAGGATTATTTGGTAGAGAAAACCAAACAGTAAATGACATGCTTTTAAGATTCGCTAATGGAACAAGCAATTGTGATACTTTTGCAGGTGATCCTTTAGTGGTTAGAGAAGCTCCCGATGCAGGTGATGCCGCAGGATTTGCAGCAGCAGGTGTATGTCCTTTTGGAGATATTAAATACGTTAAAAACAACTACACCAACATGGCACTAAGAACAGTTGAAGGTACTGATGTGGGTGTTTATTATAGTCTTGAAAGTGACTTTGGAGATTTTGATTTCAGATATATTGGAACTTTCCTTGATAAGTTTGAGCAAAAAGCAAGTGGTGAATTTGCAAGACTTCAAGCCGAAAAAGACGCTGGTGTAATTCCAGAATCTATTCCTTTGAAAGGTTTTGGAGACCTTCTTGAAAAAGATGGAATTTACGACAATAAACACACTTTGAGAATGTCTTGGGATAGAGGGCCTTACAGAGTTAGTTTATATGGACTCAAGAAAGGTTCATTTGTACAAACTTCATTGGGTACAAAGAATGGAGTTCCCTACTTGATTCCTTCTATGACAACAATGAATCTAACGATGTCTTATGACTTTGACTTTAAAGGTCAAGATGCAAGGGTTAGATTTTCTGTTAAAAACCTTGAAGATGAAAGAGCACCAACTGCAGATAGATACTATGGGTACTATGCTGATGCTCATCAAGACTACGGAAGAAATTACTACGTTGATTTCACTGTAAGAATGAAATAATCTTTCTAGATTAAAAAAGGGAGCGCAAGCTCCCTTTTTTATTTAAAATCTTGCACGAATGTCAGTATTGAGAGAAAATTTTGGATTCCTATTAGGAGTAACCGCTGCAGTTGTAGTTATGTTACTCCCTACCCCAGAGGGTCTTTCACTGGAAGCTCATAAAACTGCTGCTTTGTTTTTACTAATGGGTATTTGGTGGGCTACTGAAGCAGTTCCTGTTGCAGTTACGGCCTTAGTTCCGTTAGCGTTATTTCCAATGCTTGGCATAGTAGATATACAAAGTGCTGCCAACCCTTACGCCAATAAGACCATCTATTTATTTTTTGGTGGCTTCTTAATAGCCACAGCCATTCAAAAATGGGATTTACATAAAAGAATAGCTTTGTTTGTTCTTGAATATGCTGGTTCAAATGGAGCCTCTCTAATACTTGGTTTTATGCTAACAGCAGCAGTAATCAGTATGTGGGTTATGAATACCGCCACCACAATTATGTTATTGCCCATAGGCTTAGCAGTGATAACAGTAGTTAAAGAAACAGTAAAAGGTTTAAGCGAAAAAGAGATGGAATCTTTTCAGTTAGCTCTTTTATTAGGCATCGCTTACGGAGCTACCATTGGTGGAATGTCTACCCTGATTGGTACCGGTCCAAATGGAATGTTGGCAGCATTTATGGCAGACAACTACAACCTTGATATAAGCTTTGTTGATTGGATGAAAGTTGGTGTTCCTTTAAGTGCAGTTATGCTTCCTTGCAGTTGGTTAATACTTACGAGAGTAATTTTTAAAGTTGAATTTGAAACTTCTCAAGAAACAAAAGATCTCTTAAGTAGCATGAAACAAGAATTAGGAAAATTTGATGGAGCTGAATTTAAAGTTTTTGTCGTTTTTGTTCTAACGGCCATAACCTGGATGTTACGAACCGTATTAGATGATATAAACGGTCTTGAAGGCTTATCGGACGCAGGTATAGCTATGATTTCTGCTTTATTTCTTTTCCTCCTACCCAGTGGAAATAAAGAAAAAAAAGGCGCTTTATTAGAATGGAAAGACGCTCAGGAGAATGTCCCTTGGGGATTGCTTGTTCTATTCGGAGGTGGATTAAGTTTAGCTAATGCCGTTCAAGCAACTGGGTTAGCGGTGTGGATGGGAAACCTAATCCCTCAAGGAATAAGTATAGTTCTAATTGTAATATTGGTTGTAACAATGATCATTTTCTTAACAGAACTGACTTCGAACATGGCCACTACAGCAACCTTCTTACCGGTAGTTGCAGCTATAGCTATACAATCTGATTTCAATCCTCTACTAGTTACAGCGGCTGTTGCTTTGGCTGCGAGTTGTGCATTTATGTTGCCAGTAGCTACACCTCCAAATGCCATAGTATTTGGATCAGGACTAATAAGAGTGCCTCAAATGGCTAGAGCAGGATTTCTAATTAATGTTTTAGGGATTTTGGTGGTATCTTTTGTGGCAGCAGTTTCAGTTCCTTACTTTCTTACCTAATTTCCTTTAGCTAGGGCTCCTGGTCTTCTAGTATCTGCTACTCCGTAAATATTCTTGTCTTTTATAAATATTGCTTGAACACTTCCCATTGTCATAGATCTTTTAACATTGTGGTCTTTCTCTTTTAATAATTTTATTGTGTCAGGACTAAAACCGTTCTCTAACTCTAAGTTGCCAGCCAATCTCTGATTTATTCTTGGAGCCATGACGGCTGCTGCATAACTCATGTTGTGATCTATAACATTTGAAATTACTTGGGCAATTATATTAGGTATTCTTCCTCCGCCAGGAGACCCTAAAACCATAAATAATTCACCTTGAGGATTAAAAACAAGTGTAGGTGCTTGAGTGCTAATCATTCGCTTTCCTGGCTCTAACTTATTTGCTTCACTAGTACCTAAGGTGAAGTCATCAGATTTTCCATAAAAATGAGAGAAATTTCTCATTTGATTATTCATTAGAAACCCGCCCTTCTCTATGGTAACGCCTGACCCAAAAGAAGAACCTAAAGTGTATGTAGTAGAAACTGCATTTCCCTTAGAATCTATAACAGAGAAGTGAGTAGTGTCTGGACTTTCATCCACTTTACTCATATCCCCAGAATAAATTTGTCCGTCTTCCGTTCTTGATTTTGTTATAGACTTAGATCGCTCTTTTAAATAGTCTTTAGAAAGTAATTTCTTAATAGGTACGTCGTAATAATCTGGGTCACCGTGATAACGGGCCCTATCAGCATAGGCTCTTTGCATGGATTCCGATAATAAATGAACTGTTTCGGCAGAATTAGGGCCTAGTGTATTTAGGTCAAAGTTCTCAAGAATACTCATTATCTGTAGAAGTACTAGCCCTCCACTTGCGACAGGAGCCATAGAAACTATCTCGTAACCTCTATAATCAATGCTAATTGGATTTCTTTCTTTTGCTTCGTAAGCAGCTAAATCCTCTAAAGTAATCAATCCTCCATTATTCAATGAATCTTCTTCTATCCATTTAGCTATTTCACCTTCGTAAAAGGCTTCTTTACCTTTCCTGCTAATCAAAAATAAAGTTTTGGCTAATTTAGGTTGTTTAAATAAATTAGATACTGCGATAGGGTTATCTGTCTTATCATAAAACTTTTTTCTGGAACTGGAGTTTTCTAAAAGAGATTCCTTAGACCACTCTAAAGCATAATTTAAGTCCTTAGTCACGGGTATTCCATTCTTAGCTAATCTTATAGATGGTTTCATAATCTCACTAAGGCTTAACTTGCCATGCTCTTCATGAGCTTTTATTAAACCTGCTACCGATCCAGGCACAGCATTGACTAAATGACCAAATCTGACTACGTTTTTACCATCTACAAACATTTCACTCTTGGCAGATTTGGGGGCTGCAGAACGGTAGTCTATAGTTTCTACCTCATTTTTTTCTTTATCGTAAATGAGCATAAAACCACCACCTCCTAAGTTACCAGCTCTGGGTAAAGTTACGGCCAAAGCAAAACCAACAGCTACAGCAGCATCAACAGCATTTCCTCCTTTACTTAAGATTTCATAGCCAGCTTCAGTTGCATGAGTGTTCTGAGATACAACCATAAAATTCTCTGAAGACTCGGCATGAATTCGATCTTGATAATCCAGGGTGGTTTGAGCTCTAGCAAATAAAGAACTGTTTATAAATAAACAATTTACTAGAGAAATGATTAAAAGTTTTTTCATAACTGTTCTAAGGAGCTACAGCTCCAGAACCAGGCCTTCTCGGGTCAGCCGCTCCGTAAAAATATTCTCCATCTTTGAGAATAGCTTGCACACTACCCATTGTGCTAGAAGGATATAATCTGTAGCCTTTTTCTTGTAAAAGTTTTTCAGTATCTGGTCCAAACCCCTTTTCTATCATCAGGGTCTCTGGTAACCACTGATGATGAATTCTAGGGCTATTAACTGCTTGGGCTACATTCATGCCATGCTCCATAACGTTAAGGGCTACTTGCAATACGGTGGTAATTATTCTACTTCCTCCAGGACTTCCTAATACTAAATAAGGTTTATCGTCTTTGAAAATAATGGTTGGGGTCATTGAACTCAAAGGTCTCTTATTGGCTTCTATCGAGTTAGCTTCAGAACCCAACAGCCCATATCCATTTGGAACACCTGGCTTTGAAGAAAAATCATCCATTTCATTATTCATTAACATTCCGGTTCCTGGAATCATAATTCCTGATCCATAGGAAAAATTTAAAGTATAAGTATTAGAAACTGCATTCCCGTACTGATCCATCACTGAGAAATGAGTCGTATCTGGACTTTCATATGGGTATGGATCTCCTGCAAAAATATCTTTAGATGCGGTTCTGGAATTAACTGAAATACTTTTATTTAAGAAACTTGAGTATTCTTTAGACATTAAACTGAAGGGAACATCGTAAAAGTCCATGTCTCCTAAATGCTTACTTCTATCAGCGTATGCTCTTTTCATCACTTCAGCCAGTATATGAAGACTGTCCGCGCTTCCAAAACCCATATCCTTAATAGGAAATTCTTCAATCATATTAAGCATTTGAATTAAGTGAATACCTCCTGAACTGGCAGGCGGCATAGAAACAATCTTGAAGTTTTTGTAGGTTCCTTCTACAGGTGATCTTTCAACGGGCACATAATTTTTTAGATCATCAGCACTTATTAAGCCCCCGTTCCTTTCCATCTCTTTAACAATCTTTTTAGCTATCTCTCCTTTATAAAATGCGCCCGGTCCATTGTCGGATAATTGTTTAAGAGTCCAAGCTAAATCAGGTAGTTTTAAAATTTCTCCTGCCTGGTAATTGCTCTTATCGCTCTTGTAATAAGATTTAGCGGCTGCCTCATTAGAAGATAGTCTTTTCTTATATCTAGAAGAAGCCAATATGTTTGCTAAGTCATGGGGAACAGCAAAACCTTCTTCAGCCAACCTAATGGAAGGTTCCAAAACCTCTTGCCATGTCATGGTTCCGTATTTCGTCAAAGCATGATGAAAGCCGGCCACAGTTCCTGGTACTCCAGCGGAAAGCAAAGAAAACTGAGCTTTCTGTTTATCGTAGTTACCTTTTTCGTCTAGAAATAGATCTCTATGCGCTGCTGAAGGTGCTTTTTCTCTATAATCAATCGTCACGGTTTTATCTTTATCTTTAAGATAAACCACCATGAAACCTCCGCCTCCTAAATTACCAGCTCTAGGTAAAACCACTGCCAAAGCTAAGCCTGTAGCCACAGCAGCATCAACAGCGTTTCCTCCTCTCCTTAAAATTTCAGCTCCAACTTCACTTGCAGATTGTCGTTGCGAAACAACCATTCCGGTTTTGCTTATTTCAGGGTGATTAATGGAACTATACTCAATAATAGGAAGGCTGCTATTCGAATGAATAGCAAGAGAAACAAAACCTATTATTAGAGTTGTAATTATTCTTCTAAACATTAAATATAAATAAAAGAGATAAAGTAAAAATTCTAATCATCAATTGATTGGTAAACCAAAGCGCTAAAGGTTTCTCTTAATGGCCAAGTATTAGCCAGCACTTGAGTCATAGCAACAGCCACTAACTCTTCTTTCGGGTCTATCCAGAAAATAGTCGATGCCGCTCCTCCCCAAAAATACATTCCATTAGAGCCATATTGACCAGTAAGGCCAGTATCAGTAATTACTCCAACAGTAATACCAAAACCTATCCCTTCCGTTACATAATCGTCATCAGACCCAGTTCTATTTAACACTTCCTTTCTTAAATGATTTGAAGATAGTAATTCAACAGATTTTCGGCTTAGTATTCTTTCATCACCTAACTTTCCTCCATTCAAAAGCATTTGAGCAAATTTTAGGTAATCCTCTGTCGTAGAGACCAGACCGGAGCCTCCATCAAAAACTGTAGCTTTAGCTAAATAAGGGCTATACGATCTATCGTCTATCTTTACCATCAAGAGATCTTCGGGTATTTGACTTTCCATTCCAGGTATAAGCCTTCTTAAATCTCCTGGATAAGCATATAAACTAGTGAATCTATCCTTTTTTGATTCAGAGACATAAAAAGAAGTATCTTTCATACCTATAGGTTTAAATATTCTATCTTCCAAGAAAACATCAAACGTCTTACCTGATGCTCTTTCTATTACGCAACCAAGCACGTCCATACCCATTGAATAAGTATATTGCTCTCCTGGTTGATGCATTAAGGGTGCTTTCGTTGCTAGCCCTTCACTAAAAGCACAAATATTTGGAAAAGATTTTTCAGATTTAATTACTACCGAATTACCTACTTTCGATGTATCCAAATTATCAATGAAAAAATAAGGAGATAATTTCTCTTCTTCATAGATTTCTTGTAAGGCATCGTTCGCAGTAAAACTATAAGCTATTCCTGAGGTGTGTGTGGCCAAATCTCTTACGGTTATCTCCCTTTTAAGTTTCTCAGTAGTAAAACTTCCGTCTTCATTCATCACCATTACTTCTGTATTAGCAAACTCAGGGATATACCAAGAAACGGGGTCATTTAAACGGACCTTGCCTTCTTCAATCAAAATCATTAATGCCACCCCTGTAATGGGTTTGCTCATCGAGTAAATTCTAAACAACGAATCTTTTTGTAAAGGTATTTGCTTCTCCACATCAGAAAAGCCTTGGGTTTCAAAATGCACCACTCTTCCTTTTCTTGCAACTGCAGTAATAAAACCTGGGAACCTCCCTTCTTTTATTTGCTCAGCAAGAGTAGGTGCTATTTTTTGTAACCTTTCATGCGACATTCCAGCTTGACTGGCTTCGTACGAGCTAGAAAAGATAGAAAGGCTAAAAACTAAACTAGAAATTACAATTAACTTCTTCCTTAAAGAAATCATACATCCCCCTATTGACTAAAATACAATCATAATCATACTGATTTATTAAATTAACTCTAATAAATTTTATATATGGATTTATCAATAAAAGGAAAAAACGCCATCGTTTGTGCTTCCAGTCAAGGCTTAGGTAAGTCGGCTGCGGTAGATTTAGCTAAAGAAGGAGTTAACCTCGCTATATGCTCTAGAAATAAAGATAAAATCAACTCGGTTAAAGAAGAAATCGAACAAACTTCTGAAGTTAAGGTGGTCGCGATAGAAGCAGATCTGAGTTCTGAGAAAGATATAAGTGCTTTATTTCAAGAAGCCAAGAAAGAATTAAAGACAATTGATATATTAATTAACAATAATGGCGGTCCACCTCCAAGTACTTTTGAAGAACTTACCGATGAAGATTGGCAAAAAACTTTTAACTCCACAATGATGTCTGCTATAAGGCTTTCTAAACTTGTTTTGCCTGACATGAAGAAGAATAAATGGGGAAGAATCATAAACATTTCTTCAGTCTCAGTGAAAACACCTGTAAATGGGTTGTTTCTCTCTAACAGCATAAGAATGGGCGTCCTAGGTTGGGCCAAAGCTTTATCCGATGAGGTTGCCCCTCACGGTATAACGGTCAACAGCGTTTGTCCTGGGACTACTAAAACAGAAAGGATAGAGCAAATATTAAATGCGCGATCTGAATCATCTGGAAAAGATAAGTCGGAAATTGAAGAAGCAATGGCTAATAGCATTCCCATGCTAAGAATAGGTGAAGCGTCTGATCTCTCAGCATTAATTACATTTCTCGCTTCTGAAAAGGCAAGTTATATGACTGGACTCGCAGTCCAAGTTGATGGAGGGAGTGCTAGAACCTTTTACTAGTCCTTAAAATGTTTGTTTAACTTCTTAAACTTTTTTGGTGATCTTCTTATAACCGCGTAAGCAATCGCAGAAATAAAAAGAGAAAGTATTATTGGGGTTAGAAAATACCCTATGTAAAAGTAAACAGACATGCCTTCAGCTAATTCAGCACCGTAGCTTTGCATTACTAATAAAATTGCAGATAAAACAACAAAGAAAATTAGAATCTTCTTTTTTCTAGCTTGATGTCTTGAAGCTTCTTCTATTAGTTCTTCGAGTAGGAATTGCTGTTCTTCTTCATCCGAAGATACATTTATTTTGCCACTAGTGTAAGACCACTTCATATCTGTATTAGATTACATTATACCCTACAAAAAGAGCACATTTCCTAAAACTATAGACCACGAAAATAAGGAGTGAACCACTAAAACCCTTTAGCTATAGGGCTTGTAGTGGCGGACCGGACGAGACTCGAACTCGCGGCCTCCGCCGTGACAGGGCGGCGTTCTAACCAAACTGAACTACCGGTCCGAAAAACAGCATTCTAACAGTTCTTTACTATTTCAAAAGAGACTTTTAAACAATATTGTTAATTAATAAATATCAATTGTTGAGTATGGTTTCTCTGCAACTTGATTGTCCTTCATTTCAACGAGAAAAGAATTCTTGTTTTTTGAAAAAACAACTGTTTTAAATTCTTTTTCATCTTCGATATGTAATGCGCACCCTCCATCAATGGCGTAACAAGACTTTAATACTTTTTCGGTTATAAATTTATTTAATGAAGGTTTTCTTTGAGGCTCTTCATCGTAATGTGGGCAACAAGCCCCTTCTATAAAACCCAAACAATCCATCACTTTAAGGTCTTCAGCCCATGAATCAGTAATGCCTTGATCAAACCAGCAAATTGCACCGGCACTCACTCCACTCATGATTACTCCTTTCTCATAAGCCTCTTTAAGAAGTAAATCTAAGCCCCAATCTTTCCATACAGCAAGCATACTTTTGGTGTTGCCCCCGCCTACAAAAATAACATCTTGCTTTAAGATTAATTCTTTAAGGTCAGGAGTTCTCTTAAAAAAGTCTAAATGCGAGGGAGAGCAGTCTAATTTAGAAAAAGTAGAATAGTAGTTAACTTTGTAAGCTTCATTATCTCCAGTAGCCGTTGGTATAAAACATATATTAGGAATGTCTTTTTCGCTTTGATCTAATATATATTTTTCAATGAGACCTTCTCCAGGGGTTCTTCCAAAGCCTCCTCCTCCAATTGCAATAATTTGTTTCTTCATTTAGTGATAAACTTTAAATTATTTTATGGGGGGATGGAATGAATAAAATTTTTTACTATTCTAGCTTTATTCTTGCTTTTGCTTTTCTAAGCTTAAATGCCTTGGCGAAAGAAGATGTAGACAAAATAATTGATAAGCATCAAAGTAAATTTGAAAAAACAGCTTTAGATATTTGGGATTTCGCTGAACTAGGGTATCAAGAATATAAAAGTTCCAACTTGTTGAAGGAACAGCTTGAGTCAGAAGGCTTTTCAATTAAAAGTAATATTGCTGACATTCCAACGGCATTTATTGCTGAATACGGAAAAGGCGCACCGGTTATTGCAATCCTGGGAGAATTCGATGCCTTACCAGGAATAGCTCAGAGTGCTTCGCCTTTTAAAGAATCATATAAAGACAATACTGCTGGTCATGCTTGTGGGCATCACATGTTTGGAGCTGGTTCTGCTTGGGCATCTGTTGCCATAAAAGAGTGGCTGGAAGTAAATAATCAATCAGGAACTATAAGATTTTATGGCACCCCTGCTGAAGAAGGGGGTTCTGGAAAAGTGTACATGGCAAGAGAAGGATCATTTGATGATGTTGATGTTGTTCTTCATTGGCACCCTGGTAGCGTAAATCATGCCTCGCCGAGAACTTCTAATGCCAATAAATCCGCTAAATTCAGATTTAAAGGAATATCTGCTCATGCCGCTGGAGCACCTGATAAAGGCAGATCAGCCCTAGATGGGGTTGAATCCATGAACATGATGGTTAATTTAATGAGAGAACATATTCCTCAAGAATCACGAATTCATTACGTAATTACAAAAGGCGGATTGGCTCCTAATGTTATACCTGATGAAGCAGAAGTTTATTACTACGTTAGACATCCAAAAGAAAAGTTTGTTGAAGAGCTATTTAATCGAGTTATCAAAGCTGCTGAAGGGGCTGCACTGGGTACAGATACACAAATGTCCTATGAAGTGATGCATGGAAATTATTCATTAATGCCTAACGATGCTTTGCAAAAGATTATGCATAAAGAGCTATCTGAATTAGGAGGCATTTCTTACACGAAAGAAGAAAATGAATACGCCAAACAGTTACACGGCACTTTATTAGATCCTAAATCCAAGGTGGGAGATCAAGAAAATATATCACCTTATAGACCAAGACACGGTTATGGTTCGACAGATGTCGGAGACGTAAGTTGGCTCGTACCGACTGCAGGAGCGAGAATTGCTACTTGGGTACCTGGAACACCAGCTCATTCTTGGCAGGCAGTTGCTGCCGGAGGAACAACAATTGGTTTAAAGGGAACTAAATTAGCTTCTCAAGTTTTAGCGCGTACGGCTATAGCGATTTATCTAGACCCATCAATTGCTGAAGATGCAAAAGATGAACTAAAAGATAGAGTTGGTAAGAATTTCAATTATTTTCCTCTATTGGGAAATAGAAAGCCGCCTTTAGATTATAGAAATTAGACTTCTTAGCCGTGTGCAAACATCAACGCAGAGACAAAGATAATTCCCATAGATAAAACTCCTATGGAAGAAATCAATAAGTAAACCAAAAAAGTCTTTGTAAGAGAAAGCTTGCCTAAATAAGAGCTTGCAAGTTTTTGGTTATTTAACCAAAGAAACAATACCCAATTTACTAAGAAAGTGATTCCGCCTAAGCAGAAAACTAAAGTAATGGTATTTGAACTCACTTAATTTTGAATTAAAGGTAAAGACTGGAGCCCAAGTGCTTCTCTATAAGTATTATGATAATGGTGCAGAGCAGGTTCATTCCTTCCGAAAGTTAAGTAATCTAATTTTCCTGACATTAAACCCTTGTGGGATGATGCTGCTACAACATAATCTTCATCTCTTATTACATCAGCAAAACCACCATATTGTTCTTGCAGAGTAATTCCTTCCTGGTTACCTGACTTTTCTAGGTTTTTGATGTACTCAAGAACTTCGGGGTAAAAGTAAAAACACACTTTTGATACGCTCTTGTTTGGAGAATTTTCTAAAGGATATTCTTTTACTAAAAAAGCTCCTTCGTTAGTAGGCATAAAGATAATATTTGGGAAAAGGTAATAGACAGGCAAAGTTCCCGTACAAATATTCCAATCCTTTTCGGGTAATTTTCTCATTTCATCTATTTCTCTCTTGCATAGGATGAGTCTGCCGTTTCTTTTAAAACTATCGAACATTTGGCAATTGCCATGGAAGTTTTCGAAGAGCGAATCTTTATGCAGTACTGAGAAATGATAAGTTTCGCCAAAAGTATCTATAGCCAACTTCCAATTCATATCAGTAACGTATTCTTCTTCATTGGTAAAAAGGAGTTTTTCAAAATTCCAAGATTCAAATTCCTTTATTAAATTGCTTCCTAATAAATCGTTTAAGTTTATTTCCCCTTCCTCGGAGGGATGTACCCATAAAAAACCGTATTTTTCTATACAAGGTAATGGCTTTAAACCATAACAACTTTTATCAATTTCACCGAAATGGTCTCCTTTAGGATAGCCTATCAAAGAGCCTTGGTTATTAAATGTCCAGCCGTGGAAAGGACATGAAAATTTAGACTTTTCTCCTTTCCTTTCTCCTTCCACTATTACGCCCCTATGTGAACAAACATTGGCGTAAGCTTTAAATTCACCTTTCGAATTTCTGGTTGCTAAAATTGGGATTCCAAAATCTTGAGTGGTCACAAATGTATCATTTTTCGGTAAATCTCCTGACATTCCTATAATCTGAGGATGATTTAAGAAGAATGTATCCCATTCCATTTTAAATCTATCTTCACACGTATAGGTATCTGAAGGAGTTTTCATAATTCCTCCAGCATCAACATTTGTTTTAGAATCAAGATGGCTCATTAAGCCTTTCAAGATTCTAATTTGCTCACTGCGCTCCATCGCCTAAAGTTTAACATCAATGGAAAGTTAACTAAAAAGTATGTTTATTTGTTGAGAATCATTCTCATTAGGATAGAATTACCAAAATATGAAACTAGCTGCATTTTTATTACTAATTTCTTTGATGTCTCAAGCGATTCTGCCAAAAGACGTGAATATCTACACTTCAAGGCATTACGATTCGGACGACGCGCTATACGAAGAGTTTACTAAAGAAACCGGGATTAAAGTTAACATCATTTCTGGGAAAGGTAGCGCCCTTTTAGAAAGGATCAAATCTGAGGGTATAAATTCTCCTGCTGATATTTTCTTTACGGTAGATGCTGGCAATTTGTGGAAGGTGCAAAAGGAAGATCTTTTTCAGGAAATTAAATCCACAAAAGTTATTTCAACCGTTCCAGAAAACCTTAGAGGTCCAAATAATGAATGGACTGCAATTGCAAAAAGAGCAAGGGTTGTTTTCTATAACCCCGAAAACGTTTCTCCAGAAGAAATACAAGATTTAACGTACGAAGATTTAGCTAAAGAAGAATGGAAAAATCGTGTAGTCATCAGAAGTTCTAGCAATATGTATAACCAATCGTTAGTGGCTTCACTTATTGCAAACCAAGGTATTAAAAATACCGAATCTTGGGCTAAAAAGTTTGTAAATAACTTCGCTAGAAAGCCACAGGGAAATGACAGATCTCAAATTATTGCCGTGTCTAATGGTCAAGCCGATATAGCAGTTGCTAATAGTTATTACATCGGAATTATGTTGTCTGGTTCTGCAGGAGAAGAACAACTTGAAGCCGCTAAAAAAGTAAGAATGCATTTCCCAAATCAAAAGGATAGAGGTGTCCATGTAAATATAAGTGGAGCAGGAATATTAAAAAATGCACCTAATCCTGATAACGCGAACCTTTTCTTAGAATTCTTAATATCGAAAAGAGTTCAAAAATACATGGTAGATAAGTCTTTTGAATACCCAATTGTCGAGGGCGTTCTGCCTAGTCCTGAAATTGCTAGCTTTGGTTTGAGTTTCAAAGAAGACGATACTGCTGTAAAGCAATTTGGAGAGTTAAATCCAGATGCTATTAGGCTTATGGACAGATCAGGTTGGAAATAACTATCTAGTAGTTTAAGCTAGATTCAAGAATATATTTACTGACTCAAATTGAATTTCAATAACTTGTCACTATGGGGAGTAATTCCTTTTTTACTTCTAATCATTTTTTGTGCTCCAATTTTTATAGTTTTATCCAGTTTATTAGGTAATTATTCGGACAATTGGGTTCATTTATATAATTACGTATTAATAGATTACGTAAGTTCAACAATTATTTTGATTACCGGGGTTTCATTTCTGGTCTTTTTTATCGGGACAGTAACGGCATGGATTGTTACTAATTATGATTTCTTTGGAAAAAGTTTTTTTGAGTGGTCTTTAATTCTCCCTCTAGCAATCCCGCCTTATATATTGGCTTATACTTTTACTGGATTATTTGACCCGTTTGGTGATGCTAATAATCTTGTGAGAGGTATTTTTAATTTAGCGCCTGATGTTTCAGTTTTTCCCAATGTAAGAAACTTATATGGAGCTATTGTTGTCTTTTCCTTTACTCTTTACCCATACGTTTACTTGGTATCAAGAAGTGCTTTCTTGAACCAATCTAAATCAATGAAAGAATCGGCAAGACTCTTGGGTTTAAGTGAAGTTGGAGTTTTTTTTAAACTTGGCTTACCCATCATAAGGCCTGCAGCAATTGGTGGTTTGATGCTCGTAATAATGGAAACAATATCTGACTTCGGGGCAGTAGATCATTTCGCTATCCAGACCTTTACTACAGGCATCTTCAGAACTTGGCATGGTATGTACGATCTACAAACAGCTATGCAGTTAGCCTCAATACTCCTTTTAATAGTAGGTTTATTTTTTATTCTTGAAAGAAACTCACGAGATAGAGCGGCTTTTACTTCCAACGACTCTTCGTTTACGTCTGAAAAAACCGTAAGGCTACCTAAAATGAAATCGTCATTACTGTTCTTTATTTGCTTTATTCCACTTTTTGTTGGCTTTATCTTGCCGATAACTGAACTTGCTTTATGGGCTTTTGAAAGTAAATCTTCTTTCTTCAATCAAAAATTTTTACAAACCTCATTTAATTCAATTTCTCTAGCAATTACCGCTGGCCTAGTAACTGCTATCTTGGCTGTAATCATAAATTTTTCGATTAGATTCAAGCCTAGTTCCTTTATAAAAAGATTAAGTTCTCTGCTTTCTATTGGTTATGCAGTTCCCGGATTAATACTCGCTGTGGGCATGGTGCAGTTATTAATCTATTTGGATAATAATGTACTTAATTCAGTAGATATAGTTCTGACTGGATCACTCTTTGGTTTGTTGCTCGCTTATATTATTAAAACGTATGCCCTTGCAAATTCCTCTGTCGAATCGGGTTATGAAAGCATAACTTCTTCTATGGATGATTCTTCAAAGCTTCTCGGTACCAGTGGTTGGAGCATGTTGATAAGAGTGCACTCACCTCTTCTTAGAACAAGTTTCTTAACAGCAATATTGTTAGTTATATCTGAGGTAGTCAAAGAGCTTCCGGCTACTTTAATCCTTAGACCTTTTAACTTTGAGACTTTAGCAGTTTCTACCTATATATATGCTGCTGAAGAAAGAATGTATCAAGCAGCTTCTCCAGCTATCGCAATTGTTTTAATTGGATTGATACCAATTTTCTTTTTGTCAAAAATGATAAGATCTTCAAATAAGTAGAATAATGGGTGATTCAATACTTGAACTAAAAGACTTAAGTCATTCTTATGACGGAAGTGAGATTTCTTTAAAGAATATAAGCTTAATAGTAAATAAAGCTGAGAAAGTTTCTGTCTTGGGCCCATCTGGTTCTGGAAAAAGTACCCTACTTAGAGTTATCGCAGGTCTTGAAAAGCCATATAGTGGAACTATAACTATTCAAGGAAAAATTGTTTCAGATCAAGATCATATGGTTGCTCCTGAAAAAAGAAATGTGGGTCTTGTAGTTCAAAATAAAGCGCTATTCCCTCATTTAACTGTGGAAAAGAATATTGGATTTGGAATCAGAAAAAACCAAGAGAAAACTAAAATTATTGCTGATCTCCTAAGTCTTTTTAAGATAGAGCATTTATCAAATAAATATCCTCATGAAATATCAGGCGGAGAACAACAAAGAACTGCTATAGCTAGATCCATGGCTCCTGGCCCTGAATTGTTAATGCTGGATGAACCTTTTAGTGCCTTAGACCGAGAGCTTAAAGAAGAGTTATATGCAGAGTTAATTCATATATTTAACGAAAGGCAACAGACCATCATACTTGTGACTCACGATTTAGATGAAGCTAAGGTTCTAAGCAACAAGCAAATTAATTTAGAAAATACTTAATCGTTTAAATCTTTCTGGAAAGTTTCAGTAAGCATATAAACTGAAATAAGAGAAAGAATAGAAGCAAAGGCTATATAAACGGATACCCAAAAAATATCGTAATTTTTCCATAATAGAGTTGCAATTATAGGAGCAAAAGACCCCCCTACTATTGCCCCTAGTTGATAACCTAAAGAAGCACCTGAGTATCTAACTTCAGTTGAAAATAGTTCAGCAAAAAAAGCTGCCTGGGGACCATACATCATTCCAAGAAAAGTAAGTCCTATTGTTATCGCTACGACAGCGTAAAGAAAACTTCCAGATGCCATTAAAGGGAAAATGGCAAAAGCCCACAAAGCTGTTAAAGCGGCGCCAGCCATAAAAACACCTTTTCTTCCGTTCCTGTCTGAATACGATGAAAAGGCAAATTGCGTTGGAACCATAATGGCACAACCAATTAGTACTGCCATTAATAGATCATCCCTATCCATGTCTGTAGTTTCTACGCCATAAGCTAAAAGAAAAGCAATTAAGATGTAGAAAGTTACCTGGACGGATAAGAAAGCCCCAGCTGCTAGAGATATCCTTTTTGGGTATTTCTTTATAGCTTCCAGTATAGGAGAAGATTTCACAACTCCAGAATCTTTAGGTTTCTTGCCTTCTATAGCTTCCAATTCTTGGAAGGCTTGTGTGTCTTCTAATTTAAGCTGTATGTACAAGCTAATAAGAATCAGAACAAAACTCGCTAAGAATGGAATTCTCCATCCCCACGAAAGAAAAGATTCTTCATTGGTAAATAATCCAACAGTTATAAAAGCTAAATTAGCCAATATAACGCCTATAGGAGCTCCTGCCTGTGCAAATGCTCCGTAATAACCTCTCTTCTCTTTAGGAGCACTCTCGGTAACTAATAACATTGCACCGCCCCACTGACCTCCTATAGCAATTCCTTGTGCAAATCTTAGAAGCGTCAATAAAATTGGAGCAGCTATACCTATAGTTGCATAAGTAGGCAACAACCCTATTAAAGTTGAAGAAACCCCCATTAACATCAAAGCTATTACTAGCGTCTTTTTCCTTCCAATTAAATCTCCAAAGTGGCCGAAAATTATTCCTCCAACTGGTCTAGCAATAAAACCTGCAGCAAAAGTTAAAAAAGAAAGAATTAAAGCAGTCGTAGGAGAAGCTTCACCAAAAAATAGCTTAGGAAATACTAGGCCTGCAGCAGCGCCATACAAAAAGAAGTCATACCACTCAATGCTTGTCCCCGCTAGTGACGTTAAAGCTACTTTTCTAATATTAGATTCTTTTTGGCTTGATTCATTCATTTATTTTCTCCAAGGCAGAAAGTGCACTCTACCAACTAAAGCTAATCTAGCCAACCAGCCCAAAACGCTGCAAAAAAAGAAAATAATTATTCCAAAAAATATATAAACGCCTGCTGACATCAACAAAGTTGGATCGGGGCTGTTTCTCAAAGCTGCTGTAAAAAAATTAAGAAATAAAAGACCTCCAAAAATAAAACTTATCCAATGAACTAATAATGCAAATGTACTGAAGATATTCATCGGTATTCAGACATGTTCCAATTAGGGTATCTTAATTGAGCTAAAGATAATGTTTCTTCATTCCAGAACGGATCCCCAGGCATAGGAACTCCAAAACAATTAAGCTGATCAGGTGTGGCATTCTCGAAAATGTTTTGCCATGGTTTAGTGAAGTGCCAAGGCCAAGAGGTATAGCCAATAGAATCATTACCTGCCTTTTTAAAACAAGAAGTCATGGCATATCGATAACCCCCTGGCTCAGTCAAGTTAGTTCCGCGATGAAAAACATCAATACCGTAAGCCAATAAAGTACCAGCAGGTCCTGCTGCACTCCTTTCAAACCTTCTAAGTTCTTTTTGATGGTCAACGTCTTCACGATTTTTAAGAAACCTTTTCATCCCTTCAAATCCATTACTATCAGTTCGATTTACGTAATGAGTTGGTCCATGTTCTTCTTTAACATCAGTGAAATAAATAATAAAAGTAATAGAGTTTAAGCATTCGTCTTGAGAAGGTACGGTAAGAGTATGGTTACCAAAGTCACAATGAAATGCTTGATCAAAGTCAGCTTCTCCAGTGAATTTCGCCCAAGCCTGAGCTTGATAGAGTCGTACATCATTTGTTTTTAATGCTGATCTAGCAAATTCAATTAGGCTTGGGTGTACAGCAATAAGATTTAACGAACTGGAACAATCAAAGGGTATATTCTCAAAATTCTTAAACTGATCCATTGTGGTTTTACCCATAGGTTCGCCAGATAATTGCAAAGGTAGTTTATTTCCAAATTCTCCTTTTTTCTTTTTATTCAGGGCCTTATCTTCAGCTATGCGACCTGGAAATATTATTTCGAAGTCCTTGGTGACATCTTTAATTTCTTTATCATTAAAAAATTCAGGAACCACAACTGCTCCCTCTTTTCGCCATGTATCAACATGAGCATCACTAAACCTTATAGTCATATTGGAAATTTTAGAAGATCTCTTATTGGCTTAACAGGGTCTTGTTTGTCCTTAATTATATTATCAGCGGCTAACAAGATAGAACGTTCGTGCTCACCCATGAAATTAGCTATGTAGTATGCTTCAGAGTCTTCTTCATCTACAAGTGTTGATAATTCTTCATACTGCGGAAGATAATAATTCTTTACAGATTGATATATGTTTTCAAATTGTTCCTTAAATGACATCTCCTTGAAACTCTCAGCTATCTGAAGTCCTTGATCTCTTAAAAGCTTATTCTCTTCAATTGGTATCCCTAACTTTACAAGCAAAGGTCTCATTATTGCTTTACCTTCCGTTTCAAGTTGAAGCATATTGCTAAATATGTAACGTTGATTATCGTCTTCGGCCGTCGTAAGCAAAGACTCGAATATCATTTCACCAGCCTGTTCTCCAAGATAGACTTCTGTTAGACATTCCTTAAACTTCTTGTTCATATCAGTTAGGCTTTGTTTCCCTACTAACTAAATCCGACTGTAGAAATTTAAGTTTTAACTCCCCACCCTCTTTAACTAAGTAAACGCTTTCAAGCCAA
Source organism: uncultured SAR86 cluster bacterium (assembly GCA_902554355.1). Taxonomy (GTDB): domain Bacteria; phylum Pseudomonadota; class Gammaproteobacteria; order Magnimaribacterales; family Magnimaribacteraceae. The sequence goes on from CACDOC010000001.1 coordinate 21,889, forward strand.
TTAGAGATAACTAATTCATTATCTGTTGTTTTAAATACCCCGTCATTTACGTAGGAAATATGTGCAGAATTTTCATCTATTGATACAACATAATTTGATAAAACCCAATCAGTTGAAATAGTGGTCTTGGAGGCTTCTTGGATAAATTCGTCAAATTCATCCATATTCCAAGCCTTGCCCATTTCAAATATGTGGAAGTCATTAGTTAGAATCTTAGAAATATTCTCTTTCTGATAAACCTCAAGATCTAAAAGTTCAAAGAATTGATTAAGCTTTGAAATGGCCTTTTCTTCAGTTAACGAAGAAGCCCAGGAACCATATGAACTAAAGATAAGGACAAAAATCCATAATTTTTTCATTTAACACCTCTCAGTTTATAAATTGCTATTAGATTAATACTCATCACACAAGATTCATCTTTGCTGTCAAATAAATTAACAAAGACATCAATGAACTCGTGCCCTTTCTTTTCATATATATTATTTATCTCCATTTCAGCAATTAAAGAAGCGCCTAATGGAACAGCTCTAAAATTTTGGGAAATTGTTTGAAGATGAACCCAAGGATTCATATAAGCATTTCCTGCCAATATCCAATTTGAACATCCTAATAAGAAACAAAGATTAGAGAATCCTCCATCTTTTGGTTGTAACAATGTAGGTAATAAATTCTCATCTTTAAGATAAATTAATGGATCTGAACCACCCCAATTAAAGTTGAATGCCAAACACCCAGTAGATTTTAAAGATTTCCATACTTCCTTTGTTGCATTAGGGGCTTCGTAGGCTTCTGTAACAAATTTATCTCCTCTAAGCATGGGAGGAACGGGTAGATTTCGAGAAATATTTACTTCAGCGTTAGCACTAACTATTCCATTATTTCTAATTAGCGTAGTATAGGCTTTTGACTCATCCTGGATATTTGTTTCAACTGAAAAATTCTCATTATCATAAAGAGGGGAAGTAATTCTACAATCGGCAAAACCCCTCTCCAACCAATCCTGACCCCACAGCTCTATTAATGGATGAACTAAATAGGCAGAGATAGTGACTCCTGGTACCAGCCCTCCTTCAAAACCATACTCCTTGGCTAGTTCATCTCCATGAATTCTATTTTCAGAATCAGGTGCTGTATTCAATGCTGTTGCTGACCAAGTACTCATAAAGTTAATTTCTTTTAGTGCTAATTAGTGCCCACAACATAGTTTAGAGATATTACGAACTTTTATATTCCTAATCTTTCTATTGAATCAATAATAATTTGATCTCGTTCACGCTTAACGAAATCTTCATTTGATAGAGCATATTCAAAATTAATAATCTCTTCTGTTGAAACGTTTATTAATCCTACACCAATAATTTTGGCCTTAATGTTCTTATAAGTTCCATATATATGGACCGGTGCATCGAAAGTAGGAGATATATTTTCTTTTTTAATTGAAAAATTATCATTATCTAACAATTGATGTTCAACAATTATCAGAAAAAGTAGATCATTGAAGATTTCACGTGCCGTGTTCCTATCCATCTTAATTTCTTGAACTAACTTGAGCGAATCGTTCAATGCAGATTCATAAGACTTACCGTTGATACTTTCTTTCCTAAACTTACCAGGAGAATCAAATTTTATTGCCTCTACTTCCTCTACCCAACGAGTTACCTCAAACTGAGCTCCATAAGCATTTTGGGCTTGATAAGTTGTTTTTGAATCAATCTTTGTATGTAGCCGCAGAGAGTCAGGAAGGTTAAAGACTATTGCTCCTAAATCTGCATCGTATTCAGGTTTACCAGTAAAATAACTGATAGTAGGAGCAGGCAAGTCTTTTTTGTAACTAGCCAATCTAGCTTTGAAATCCTCTGAGGATTCAAACTGATCTTTTCTTAATTCTTCCGGAGGCTTATATCTTAAATCATTAGTTAAAGGGATTTTTTTAAAGCCTGATAATAAAGCATAAACTTTTTTTGACACTAAAGAATAAGATGTCTCAGAGTTTCGTAAATTAGACTGTTTATCTAGGAGACTTTGTTTCCCTTCTCTAAGTTTTTCAAGATAGAGCTGAGAGGACTGAGCTTTTCCTTCAAACAAAAATTCGGTAGACCCGTATTCGCCGCCTCCTAAGTCACAAAGAAAGGTAGGATTTATATCATCTGGTGCGTCAGAATAAGGGTCTTGAATTATTAGATTAATTGTAAATGTAGGGTCTACGATGTTTTTATGTTCAATTAAATCAAAGACAGTTGCGTTAGGTTTATTAAGCACTTTTTTAGTTTTTCGACTTAAATTCTTATTTCCTATAATGTCACCTACGAATTTCATTGTGCACATATTCTTCCACTCTGTAAGATCCCAAATAGGTTTATCTATCCCATATTTCCATAATGAGGGATACTTGTTATTCGCCAGTTTTAATGCAAATCCAGAAGTTGTAGATTCTCCGTGTATTCCTAAATAGTTTGAAGGTGCTTTCCAGTGTATTGCTTTATGGGTGCCCTGGTTTTTTTCTAATGGACATTTAGAGTTCCATCTATCTTTGAAAGAAAGAGAGTTTTTAATAAAATCACAGTAATAGAAATCTGCGTAGACATAACCACCGAAAATAGATTGATAATCAGTTTCCATGCTTTCGACCAAGTACTCAGCAAAAAGGTTTTTTGAGTTAATATCAGTTTTTATAGCTCCATCTACATCACATAAAGAAAATTGTATTGAGCAAAATTGACTTAAGGTATTTTTGTAATAATTAGATCTAATATCTTCAGCCCAAGCATTAGTCGCTAACAATAGCAGGAAGGCGAAGGTTAAGTGAGTTTTTCTCATAATCTAACTATACCTTCCAATTAAATTTAATGGAACTAAGTAGATTTTGAGTGGTGGGCGATACAGGACTTGAACCTGTAACTTCCACCGTGTAAAGGTGGCACTCTACCAATTGAGTTAATCGCCCTAAAGTGGCGTGCGATTATATTATTCAACTTTGTTTTAGTCATCTTAATAATTGAATTAGCAGTATTATTTTTTTCATCACTAAAACAATACTAATAATATTCCTAAAATGAATGTAGATTATGAGTTAAGAAGGCCCTTCCTTCGGGGCAGTTTTAATGATAATTTTAAATTAACTAAGTAACCAGGAAGTTTCTTTGTTAAAATGTTAGAGTCCGAGTTTTAGAATTTACTGGATAAAGCTGATATGGAAGTTTCTAAGAATCAAAAATCTGGCTTTTTTAAATTTGATCAAATTAGTGAATCAAAGGCTGAAGTTAATCACTCTTCAGCACTTTTTCTTTTAAAAGAATCAAAAATTCAAGACATAACAACTAACCTCTGTTTCCTAAATTATTGGAAGATTAAAAGAAATGTCATAAATCTCAGAGGACATATAACTATAAGAGATCTTGAAGGTCATGATATACACGAAGAAGAGATAGAAGTTATAGATCTAAAGGCGTATAAAATAGACTTAAGGTCTGTTTTGAATTCTCAGGGAATTTTTGAGTTCACTGGGTTGGTGGAGATAGAGTTTTTCTCTAAAGTTAATTTGTTTGTTCCTTATCCTGCTGTGAATGTTGTCTATTCTGGAAAAAACTGGCATACGTGTATGCATTCTACAGCTCGATACTTTTATGAAGATAGCGGAGATAAGAAAGAACTTATTAGAAATAAACAAAATTCTACTGAATCCAACATAACATTATTCAGTCAGCCTGAGATTACTAATGAAGTTTATATTCACAATGGGATTCACGAGATTCTAAATGAAGATATAACACTCACTGTTACAAATCATCTTGGTAAAAAACAAAAAACTGTTTTAACTAATACTGAAATGAGACCACGAGAGACACTTGTAATTTCTATTGATGATCATTTAGATTATAAGACTTTCCTAGATGGAAAGCGTGGAATGCTTACTGTTGAATATGTATCACAAGGTGTATTTCCTAGAATCATGTTTTTAAATAAAACATTAGATGGCTCTTTCTCGGTTGAGCACAGTAACTTTGGATTATCTGAGGCCTCTTTACTCGATTGCACACCAACTAAAGAAGAAAAAAGCCTAATGTTCAGTTTGCCTTTGTTGCCTATCGAGTACATAACTGAAGTAGATATATTTCCAACCTATCCCATTCTTGATTCCCCTTATAGTGTAGAAATTGTAAAGGAAGATTTTGAGGGCAAACACTTATCTAAAGAAGAAATATTCCTTAATAATACAGCTCCTTTTCTTCAACACTCATTAGAACCAGATGAAAAAACCACTAATATTCAAATAGACTACAGAAATCCTGATGCTCTTCCTAACCGTTTCCATACTGCAATTAACTACAGATATAAAAATACTACATTACCTGGAATACTTCTTGATGGACCTATACCTAAAGCTGCACGCCCAATAGGCACTCGTTGGTGTCCTTTTTTTTGGAATAATAAGTCTATAAATACTCGAATAGTGATCTCTTCAAGGGTTTATGATCCCTCTGAGGCAAATAATATGGTGAAAATCACATTCCAACTTTTTGGTCAAAACAAAGAGTACTTATCTTTTGATAAAGAAATTCCTCAAAGACAAAGTTTTGAACTCGATATTAGAGAAACTTTAACAGAACATAATTGGTTGAGTGATTACGGTTGGATTTATATGAACTTTAATCCAAGCTCACTATTCAATGTTTATTGGCTTTCTGAAAAAGAGAATAATTCTATTATGTGTGATCATGCATTTTAAAAGCTTCTAATCTTTAATTTCTTCTTTGGGAAATTATTCTAAAGTATTTACTCCGCATAGAACTCCGTTTAGTATCTTCGAATATTAACTATTTCTATAGGAGAAATTTATGAAATATATATTAAGTTTAATGCTGGTATTTTCTATTGGTCTTTTTGCTGAAGATAGCGAATACAAGTATGAACCAGAAGGTAATGCTGCTGAATACTACATAGGTAACTTTAACAAAGGTAAAGATTTAGATGACTTAGTAAAGTGGTATGGAAAATTTTCAAAATGGGCTGAAGATAAGGGTGTATACGATGATATGAGTATCGCAATCCTAACTCCATATTTTCATGCTGACCTCGCATCCATGGACGCAATGTGGGTAAATAATTTTCCTACTCAGTCTGCACAATATGCTGCCCTTAATGCTTGGATGACTCAAGGAGGTCCTAAGTTGCTAAAGAGTTTACCTCTCACGAATTCTAGACAAGTAAGTACATTTCAGTGGGTTATCTCAACTCCTGCTGATCCAGAAGAAGGCGATTTGATGGTTGCTGTATATACTGATTGTAAATTTGAAGAAGGTTACGACGGCAGAAAGGTTTATGATCTTTACAAAGACTTTGCTATATACGCTCAATCTCAAGGAGACACTGTAGGCAGAAAGATGATTTTTCCGTCAGCAGGTTATGATGGCGACGCTGACTTTGTAAGACTGCTATACACATCTTCTATAGATGGTATGGGAGTAAATCAAGAATTATATTGGGATAAACTTGATGGGTCTGAAGCTTCACAAAATTTAAAAGGTTTTTCTTGCTCTAATCCTAGAGAGTATATTGGCCGTCCAATGAGAGGCATGTAACCCTTTTTTTTATAAAGAAAGAAATTTAAAAGGGCCCTTCGGGGCCTTTTTAATATCTGAGTTTTAAAGGTATATCTTTTTAAAACCTTTCTGTAGATTTATAAAAATTTGATGTAGGAGTATAGTAATTATAGGAGAGATTATGAAAAATTTATTAGTAACTGGCGCCGCTGGTGGAATAGGATCTGAAATTGCTACCTCCGCTAGCAAAGAAGGATATAGAGTTGGATTAATAGACCAAAACTCTGCAAAATTGAAAGAAGTGGAAGCGAAGATAGAGAATTCAATAAGTCTGCCTGCAGATATCACTAAAGAAGATTCAGTTAATGAAGCTTTAGATTTATTTGGAGAAACTCCAGATGGATTGGTTAATTGTGCAGGTATAGTTAGATTCGGAAGCTTGTTAGATCAGCAAGTCAAAGATTTTGAAGATGTAATAAATGTGAATTTACTAGGATGCTTTATTGTAAGTTGTTGTGTAGCGAGACTTATGAAAAATAATGGTTCAGGCAATATCATTAATATCAGTTCTATAAGTGGAGGAAAACATCCTGCTATACATTCAGGTGCGTATGCAGCTACAAAAGCTGGAGTAGCAATGCTATCTGAACAAATGTCTCTTGAGTGGGGAAGAGAAGGAATACGAGTAAACGCAATCTCACCTGGATTTATTGATTCAGGTATGTCGGCTGATCATTACGTAGACCCTGTAGAAAGGGAAAAAAGAGAAGGAATGGTTCCAATCCAAAAAATAGGTGAAGCACAAGATATTGCGAATGTTGTTATGTTTTTACTATCCGATGAATCTTCCTACATTCATGGAGAAAACATAATTGTAGATGGCGGTGTTATGAATAGCGTCTTAGCTAATATAGGAAGAAATTAAAATAGAACTTTCTATAAACGTAAAAGTTTTTTGGCATTATCCGCAAGGTAAGAAGGGATTTCTTTAATAGAATTTCTATCGGGTTGATCCCAACCTAAAAAATTAGTCCCCAGCACTTGCCTTTCTTTTCCTACTATTTCATTCAATAGATTTAATGAGGCTTCTTGATGAACATGATTATCAAACCAGATTAACTGAAGTTGTCTTAGGAATTCGCCTTTTTCTTTTATCCAATCTGGAGAAGTATGTCTATTCTCAGCTGCTAAGGCCATCCTTCCAGCTAGAAACGCTATATTCCCTCCTCCGTGACTAATGCATATATCAAGATCTGGGTGTCTATGTAACACACCTCCAAATATCAAATTACCCAAAGCTGCTGATTCATCATTTGCGAATCCAACCGTTAGATCTAAGCTGTATAAATCTAATCTATTGTCAGAGTGAGGTCCATTAATACCCTGAGGTGCAGGATGTATAAATAGAGGTACATCCAATTCAACACAGGAACTATAAAAATCATCCATCTCTTGGTCTGCGAAACCCAAAGGGAAATCTGTACCTATGTATGCACCATGAAAACCAAACTCTTTTACACATCTTTCAAGCTCTTTAGAAGCTGCTTGTGGGTCCTGCATTGGTAAAGATGCAAAACCACCTAAATGGTTTCTATGATCAGAAATAGAATTTGCCATAGTGTCATTATGTAATTTGCAATAGCTAATGGCTTCTTTTGGGTCTATAAAATGAAAATAAGTTATAGGGTTTGGAGAAATAACTTGATAATCAATTCCCAAGGATTCCATAGCATCTAATCGAAGATTTATATCCATAAAAGGGGTATTTTCATACTTAACCCCTTTAAGCCTATAATCTCCTACACGAAACCAAGGATTGTCTTTCTGACCTCCTATTTCAGGACCCAGTCCTTTGATGGAATTTAAAGTTTCCTTAAAAATGGCATGAGCGTGAATGTCAATTACGTCCATTACGAAGTTTTACCAGTTACTTCCTTCTGTGTTCATAAATTTGTCTACCCAATTATGGTAATTCTGAACGGCTGGTTCATTCTTACCGTAAACAAAATTATGAGATTCTAGTTTAGAGATATTGGATTGAATCTGAAGTCCCATTTTATAGTCTTCATCAACAACGGCTTGTAAGACCATGTCACTAAAATCTTGAGTGGTTTTCTTTTCTTCTTTTGTTTTTGGTTCTTCTGCAGACAAGATTGTTTGGCGAGTGATTGTAAAATCAGGAGATGAGGTGGGGAAAATCTGACTTACTAGACAATGCCCTCCTAATACACCTGAGATTGATAAATTAGGAAAACCAGAATGTATTAAACGTATATGATCTAGAGGATCTTCCCATTCTTCTTCCGGTTTATCTATCAATTCACTTAACGATTTTCTTCCAAACGTTAATCTTTGATGAGGTCCATAAGTGTCCAAAACTAAGAGATTACCTACAGTATGTTTTCCTACCGTGTCGCCATGCAACTGATTGTGGTGGTAAGCCTCTAGATAACCATCTAGCGCTACTTTCCAACCAGGTCCTTCAATTTCTCTTTGGTCAAAAATATGCCATTCTTTTAAATTAAGCGTTTCAAGTTCTAAAGCAAAATCTCCTAACCAGCTATCAATATCAAATTGCACTTTTGGATTTAAAGTTACCCATATAAGTCCAGCCCTCTCCTCACAATTTAATTCTATAAGGCCGAATTCTTCTTTATTTAGATCTCCAAATGTTTTTTCACCATACATTCCAACCAGCTTTCCTTCATGATTGTAAGTCCATGCATGGTAAGGGCAGATGAAATTTCTTTTTTCACCTCTACCTTCCTCACACACTTGAGAACCTCTGTGCCTACAAACATTAAGAAATGCCCTCGCTTTCATGTCCTCACCTCTTGTTATGAGTACTGGCGTATCTATCACTTTCATAGCTCTATGGCTATTTGCATTAGATATTTCACTACTGAGACACAATGCTAAAGGTAGAGTCTTATATATTCTTTCTATTTCGTTTTGATAACGGTCAGAATTAACATAAGCTTCTATAGAATTAGACATTATCCCTTCAGCTTGGTCAGTGGTTTTATTTTTAAAATGCTCAAGGGCCCTTTTAGCTAGACCTAGCATTTCTTCTGAATTAGAGCTATTTCTTTTCACTTTTATATTTTTCTTGAAATTCAATCCAGGCTGGTACTGATTCTGGTATGTCAGCAGCAACGTTTGTATCACCCATGCCAACTCTTAAAGGGCTTGAAAGCATTTCGACGTATTCTTTTGTTTTGACGTAATAAAAGAAATGAATGACTCTTTTTGTAAATTTCCAAACGCCATCTTCCTTGGCGTAATTATCGTCATATCTCATGGCAGCAAGACTTACTACTCCGTCACGAGTAGTTTCCGCATGACTATAGACGACTCCAGTAGCTAAATCTTTCTTTTCAGAATGCATTTGGACTCTCACGTCATGAGTCCAATGAAAAGAAGGACCTCTAGATTTAAAAACTTCTAGGTACATATCAATTATATTTTGCCTACCTTTGCTTTTAAGCATTCCGCTAGGAGAGTCAAATTCGGCATCTTCAGTAAAGAGCTTTTCTAATGATTCTAAGTCCTGCTGATCACATGCTTCAGCATATTTAGAAACTAAATCTCTAATTTCTTCTTTGGACTCTAGCCTTTCAAGTCTTTCAATGGTCTTGGTATTTTCTTCCATACTTAAACAGTAAATAAATTAATCTAATTTAGAACTTAGATGAAGTAGAAGCTGACAAGATCTCAATCCAGTAACCGTCAGGGTCCTTTATAAAAGCTAACCCTTTCATGTTTCCGTCATCAGGTTTCTTTATAAATTCAATTCCTTTCTTCTCAAATCCTTCGCACGCAGCGTATACATCTGGAACAGTAATACCAATGTGGCCAAATCCTCTAGGATCAGAATTACCATCGTGATATGAAAACGAATCGTCATCTTCAGTGCCATAATTATGGGTTAATTCCAGCATGGCCTTTTGACTAAAAGCATATTCTGCTCTCTTTACTGGATCAGAAGGAACTGCCTCATCTTCATCTCTTAAATAACCTAGGAAATATAAAGTAAATTCCATGTCCGGAAAATCCAATTGCTTTATTAATGTCATTCCTAATACATTGACATAAAACTCCAACGAATCCTTCGGATCTTTAATTCTTAACATTGTTTGATTAAAGACAAATTCTTCTGTTCCTTTAGATAAAGGTTTTTTTAATTCTTGCATTTTTTCTCCTTAAGAGCCTATATGATCATAATCCTGCTCAATTATTCAATTATTTTATAGTTTTTATATAGATATATTAATAAAGTTTTGAAATAGAAAAGCATTTTTATTTTATTTTTAGTGCAAAAAAGGCTATATTTATGTTCGGTAATATTTAATTTATCTAAGTTTTTATTACCTTTACTAACCATTTTGGGGAAAAATATGAAAATTACTAAATTGACCTTTGGTCTAATTTCCGGAATTAGCTTATTAGCTTTTCCATTAACTACTTTCGCTGCAGAAAGTGTAGACGGTGAATCTGCTAGCGTAATAGAAGAAATTACAGTAACAGCAAGAAAGAGAGAAGAAAGCGTATTAGATATACCTGAATCTGTTTCAGCTATTTCTGGTGATGATATAGAAAAACGAGGCATTAAGGGCTTAGATAAAATAGGTTTAGCTGTACCTAATTTAAACCTTGCTATGAGGACAGATGGATACCCCAATGTCTCCATTAGAGGTATAGGAGCTTTTGGTTTAACACAAGGTGTTGGTTTTTATCTAGATGATGTTCAATTATTTGCTGATGCTTCTTCAAGATTTGGAGATTTAGAAAGAATAGAGGTTTTAAAAGGGCCGCAAGGAACACTTTATGGAGGAAGTAATATAGGTGGAGCAGTTAAATTTGTAAGCAAACGCCCTACAATGGGTGAAGATTCTGGAAGAATTAAAGTACAAGCTGGTGGTCAAGATTCTAAAGACTATGAACTTTCTGGGAATGTAGCTATTTCTGATAGCTGGGCAATGAGGGTTTTCGCATTTAACAGAGATGATAAAGGTTTCTTAACTAACCCAAATTCTGGAGGCCAAAATCAACCTGTAGATGTTGGTGCGTATGAAGAAGAAGGTTACAGAATTTCTGTAGCTGGATCACTTTCAGACACACTTAGTCTTTATGCATCACACAGATCTAATGAGTACAGTGGTCCAGTTAATTTCTGGGCAAGAGAAATGGGATCTCCTGGTGCTTTTGACTACAAACATGAATTAGATACAGGAAGAAATCCTACGCATGACAGAGAAACAAACGGTACAACTTTAGAGCTAAATCTAGAAATGGATGGTTTTGACATAACCTCCATCAGCTCTTATACAGATACTGAAAGTACTCGTATTACAGATGTAGACCTAACCCCTTTCTGGTTTTTTAACACCTACAGGCCAGAGGAGATGGAAGTTACAACTCAAGAAATACGTCTAACTTCGACAGGAGATGGTGATTTCCAATGGATAGTGGGTTACTACAATTCCACTTATGAAAATAGAATGAACTCTTATCTGCATTTCGGGCCTGGTATGGTTTTACCTGATACTGATTTCAAATTGCCGTTTGAACTTAGAGATGAAGAAAATACCCATAGTGCTTTCTTCGGTAATATCTCTTACGAAATGGGTGACTGGAAGTATGATTTTGGTGTAAGAGTAGATAACTGGGAAGAAAATGAAGATAATCTTGATGCCGATACTAATGGTGGTATTCACTCTTCGAAAACAGACGATACTGAAACACTACCAAGATTGTCTATAACTAGAAATCTTGAAGATGGAATTGTTTATCTAACTTCTTCAAAAGGTTATGAGCCTGGCGGTTTAAATGGAAGTGTTCCTTACACTGACGCTAGTGGCAATAGGTTGCTTCAACCTTTTGGTATTGAAGAAGCTACTCAGCATGAACTAGGTTGGAAAGGTTCAGCTTTTGGAGGAAGAGGAACCGCTTCTGTAGCTATCTTCCAAATAGATTACACTGATAGAGCTTTCCAAGTACTAGCTCCTAATCCAGCTGGCCCAGGTTTAATTGAGTACGTTGCTAATATAGGTGACACAGACCAAAGTGGTATTGAATTTGAATTGGCAATGCAAGTAACTGACTTCCTTCAATTTTCACTTGCTGGTGGTTGGCTAAGTGCTGATTGGAAAGATCCTACTGTACTTGCTGATGGCACAGTTTTAACAGGAAGAACACCTTCTAACGTTATTGAGAATAGCATGTTATTAGGAGTGAATTACGCTAGACCCCTTTCAAACGGTGCTGACTTAACTTTTGATCTTCAATGGAGTCATCAAGGACAAGGTGAAAGTATGCCTCCAGCAAATCCTATTACTAACCCAAGCTATGGGGTTGTTAATCTTCAGTTTGGTTACAGCAACGGGCCTTGGGATTTAGTAATTAGTGTAGATAACCTTTTAGATGAGGACTATTACACGGATCTTGAGAATTTCCCAAATTTTGGACTTGACTCACCAGATTTTGGTGGCACAGGTCCAGCTACAATTGTTATAGGAACTTTTGGTCAGCCTAAGATTGCTCAAGCGAGCTTGACTTATAATTTCTAATTAGGAGAAGAGAATGGTAGCAAACCCTGAATATAACCCAAGTGGAGTTGGTGACTGTATAGACACTAACAAATTACCATGGATACCTGTACCGAATGCTCCAGGCATGTCTATCAAGCCAGCTAGAGCTAGTGGTGAAAGTGGTATTTTTAGTCTTATATTTAAACTAGAAGCAGGAAGCTCTCTTCCCGCTTCTGTTTATCTTGGAGGAATGGATATGCTTATTCTGTCTGGAAAGGCAGAATACAACCAAGAAGATTCCAAAAGTGTTCTAAATCCTGGAACTTGGGGATTTGTTTGTGCTAATTCAAGAGTTAATTCTTTTTTAGCTATTGAAGACACTGAGGTTTTAGCTAATTTTTATAGCGGTGTAGCTTTCTTAAAAGAAGACGGATCTCTAGACTCTTTATTGACAGCTCTTGATGTAATGCAAATGGCTAAAGACCATAAAATTATACTTGTTCCTAATTCTTTAGAGGCTTGCATGGAAATTGAAGGTGAACAGTACAAAGGTAATGGAGAGCCTTTGGCTATAGCTAGTGGTAATGCAGGTAAACTTGTTAATGATGACGCAGACATTACTAAAAACTCTGAAGTAACACATCCTCACTTTGTTGATACAAAACAAGTGCCCTGGTTAGTTTTACCTGGAATGGAAGATGTTGGACTTAAGATACTAAGAGTTAGTCAAGAAACGGGCTATGTTTCGTTAATTGTTAGACATAATGGAGTTGCTGATCCGCATACTCACGTTGGTGCCAGCGATTTCTTAGTATTACAAGGGCAGCTTGGAGTAAGAGCAGGACCTCCAGAAGGTTATGGACCAGGGATATGGTTCTATGAACCTGCAGGCGCAAGACATGATGCAACTCAAAGAGTCACTGATGAAGATCTAATTTATACTGCGAACCTTTATGGTCCTGTTATGTTCGATTCAGGTCCAGGTACGCAAATAGAATCTCTATTATCTTGGGTTGAATACAAAGGGATGGCAGAAGCAAATGGAATAAAGTTAGTACCAAGCACTAGACCTGATGATTCTAGTTTATTAGCTTGGGCTCCTTTGCAATCTTAGTTTTGTAGTAAACCTCAAAACAGGCCATAATAAAGTATGGACGCTGAGTTTGTTTTAAAGAATGCCTCTATAATAGAAGGCAGTGGATTGCCCCCTTATAAGGGGCATATTCACATAGAAGATGGCGAAATTAAGGCTATTCACAAAGAAAGTTCTAAGCTTCCTAAAAAAAAGATACAAATTATAGACCTAAAAGGTCAGACAGTTATGCCTGGCTTAATCGACGCACATTGTCATATAAGCTTTGATGAACCAGTTTCAAATGACGAGCTATTTTTCCACAGAAGAGAAGGTCTCGCTTCTATTATCGCTGGAACGAATGCCCTAAAAGTACTTCAATCAGGCGTTACGAGTTTTTTTGATGCAGACAGTCTATATAGTGTTGGAGTTGACTTAAGAGATGCAATAGAAAGCGGAATTATTCCTGGCCCTAGAATGGCTGTGGGAGGTAATGCTTTAATTACTTCTGCTGGTGGTACAGCTGGAAGATTAATTCCCGATGAAGGTAAAAGAGGCTACGGAGCGGTTGTAACAAGTAGAGATGAAATTGTCCTTGAAATAAGAAGACAAATCAAAATGGGGGTTGATTGGATAAAAATCCATGTAACGGGAATGGTCCCTAGACAAGAATATGAAGGCGAATTGCAAGCTTGGAGCAGAGATGAACTCAAGTTAGCTTGTGATACAGCTCACGAATTAGGAATACCAGTTGTAGGGCATTGTAGAGGTGGTCCAAGCTTAAAAGATGCTATGTTAGCTGGCATGGATATGATTCTTCATGGAACTTACATGGATGAAGAAGGGCTGGAATTAATGGTAGAGAAGAATGTCCCTTTAGTTCCTACATTTACATTCCAAGCCAATTTAATTGATTATGCAGATGAAATGAATGCCTCAAAAGATTATAAGGCTATATTTGAAAAAGAGATCGATGACAATATAGATATATTTAGAAAAGCTTTTGATGCAGGAGTCCCTTTTATTTGCGGAAGCGAAAGCGGATTTTCCGTAACACCTTATGGAGATTGGCATTACAAAGAGTTAGAAGTTTTTGTCGATAAACTCGAAATGACACCACTCGAAGCTATAACTTGTGCAACTAAAAATGCTGCAAAAGCTATGAGAAAAGAAAATTTATTAGGTTTGATTTCTCCAGGATATAAAGCTGACTTATTGGTAATTGATGGTGATCCTTCCAAGGATGTAAGTATTTTAGGAAAAAAAGAATTGATTAAATTCGTTATTCTAGATGGTAAAGAAGTTGATTTAACGCCTGCCCCTGAAAGAATAAAGGATCCTGATGGGTGGCGTATTTCTTCTTATTCTGGAAAGATACTTAAAAAAAAATAAACTCTTAACAACCTACAATACTTTCTTGAAATGAGGAGTTATCCAGAAAAGAAACATAGTTATTCTACTGTTGCGATTCTTACTTTAGCTCAAGTATTTGCTTTTATAGATAGACAAATCCCTTCTATGCTTGTGGAACCCATCAAGCAAGATTTTAATCTGACCGATTCACAAATTGCTTTGTTGGGAGGTGCGGCATTTTCAATTTTTTATGCAATTATGGCTCTTCCGATAGGATATGCGGTCGACCGCTATCAGAGAACTAAGGTTCTAGGTACTGGAATATTTTTATGGTCTTTAATGACAGCATTGGCAGGTTTAGCAAACTCTTTCGGTAAACTCTTTGGTGCCAGAATAGGAGTTGCGGTTGGAGAAGCTGTAATGGCCCCTACAAGCGTATCCTTGATTAGCGATTCTTTTCCTGAAAATAAACAAGGTAAACCTATGGGAATTATTACTTCGGGAGTCTACATAGGAATAGGTATTACTCTACTAGGAGGTGGTTTCTTAATTGATTATTTGACAGAACTAGGTGGTATAACTCTTCCGTTGATAGGCTATTTAAAGCCATGGCAAGCAACTTTTATGATAGTAGGTATACCTGGTTTAATTCTGGCTTTAGCAGCATTTCTTTTAAAGGAACCTAAAAGGATAGAAGAAAAAGTAAATTTTGATATAGGGTCCGATAAAAAAAATATTTTTCTTCATCTTAAAGAGCATAAAAATGCTTTAATTCCAATGTTTGGGGGGTTAATTTTTATGGCTCTTATTTTTTATTCTTTTAGCTTTTGGGCACCGACTATGATGATAAGGGCATTCGATATTTCTTTATCTGAAGTTGGTCTGATACTTGGTGTAATTACAATAATTAGCTCAATAATTGGAACAATCCTTGCAGGCACAGCAGTGGATTATCTGCGTAATAAAAATTACTCTGATGCACCAGTAAGGGCAGCAATGATTGCTGTAATGTTAGCCTTGCCACCAATTGTTTCCCTTTCATTTATTAACAGCGAAATTGGAGCTTGGGTATGCATAGCCTTATATCTTCTTTTTATAAGTTCTTTTGCTCCTTTGGGTCTTTTGGCTATAAGCGGAGTAAGTACGGGGAATGTTAAGGGCCAGGCAGCGGCTATACATGCCTTTCTAATGATGGCTTTTGGTTTAAGTCTAGGACCACAATTAACTGCTTTCTTTACAGATTTTATCTTTGCTGATCCTAACTTATTGATATATTCAATTTCCTTATCTGGCTTAGTAGTTCTTCCTATTTCAGCTCTATTTTTTAAAATATCTTTACCAAGATATAGAGAATCTTCTCAAAAGATTCTAGCCTAGTCCCTTCTCTTTTATTTATTAGATAGATCGAAGATAAAACCCTGATAATTATTTGAAGTAATTTCTTCAAGTTTTTCTGTGTAAACTGGAACGCCTATAAAAGGCAGGAAGGCGTTTGCTTTATCTGCTATGTTTGATCCGTTGTACCAAGATTCTGTGGATTTAAAAATCGTCATGCCAGCAATCTCATTCACTAATTCCATCCACTCTTCCTCCGCTGCAATAGAAGACTCAATTACATTTTTATTATTGTCTATCATCCAGCCAATACAGTCAGCGATCCAATTAACATGTTGCTCTATAGATGGCATCATATTTGATAGTACTGATGGACTACCAGGCCCCGTAATGGTAAAAAGATTAGGAAAATTGCTAACACCCAAGCCTAGATAAGATTTTGCACCCTTTTCCCATTGATCTCTCAAGACAATTCCATTTCTGCCAACTATATCTAAACTTGTCAAAGCTCCTGTCATAGCGTCAAATCCAGTAGCTAAGATTAAAGTATCTATCTCATATTCTTGATCAGCCTCTATACTACATTCCCCTATTCTCTTAATTGGACTAGCAGTTAAATCAATTAAATGAACGTTCTCTTGATTAAAAGTTTCAAAATAACCAGTGTCTACACAAAGCCTTTTCCCTCCTATGTGGTATTTAGGGCATAATTTATCTGCCGTTTCAGGATCTTTAACTATTTCTTTAATTTTATTCCTAACAAAACTAGCTGCTACTTCATTTGCGTTAGCGTCTACTGGAACATCTGCGTAACCACCAAAAAAGCCTAAACCATTATTCTTCCAATTTTCTTCTAACTGATTATTTACTTCATCAATATCTGACTCAGCAATAAGTGCTTCATCCGAAATGCCAGCAATTCCAAATCCATTTGACCAATTTTCTTTTCTAAACTCCGTATACCTTGATTTAATATCTGCCTCAACTTCTTTGTCCATTGGTCCATTGTTAGAAGGAATTGAATAATTAGGAGTTCTTTGAAACACATAAAGATTTTGTACTTCTTTTGCGATCTCAGGGATAGTTTGAATGGAAGAAGAGCCTGTACCAATAATAGCTACATTCTTGTCAGAAAGATCTACTTCCTCTCTAGGCCAATAAGATGTAGATAATAGTTGACCTTCAAATTTATCAAGACCTTCTATATCTGGTTTGTTGGGAACAGATAGACAGCCTGTAGCAAAGATACAGAACTTGGATTCATAATTTCCTTTGTTAGTTTTAATATTCCAAAGCGAAGACTCTTCATTGAATTTAGCTTCAAGAACTTCTTCTTCAAAATTTATATCTTTTCTTAGATCAAACCTATCTGCTACATGATTCAAATACTCTAGAATTTCAGGCTGAGCAGAATATTTTTCACTCCAATTCCAATCTTGTTGAAGTTCTTCATCAAATTGATAGGAATATTCAAGTGAAGGTATATCACATCTTGCTCCAGGATATCTATTCCAATTCCATGTGCCTCCAAGTTCATCAGATTTTTCAAGCACAACGATTTTTAATCCCATGTTTCTAAGTTTATGCAGCATGTAAATTCCTGCTACACCTGCTCCTACTATCACGACATCAGGGCTTGTTAACGTTTTACTTTGATCCATATTTTTTACCTTAATCTAATAGAATAAATTATCTATTTCAAAATTTGTACTATAAATTTTTAGTTTGTGAATTTTTAATTATTAGAATGAAATTCAGATCTCAAAATTAAATAATGAGCTAGAGCAGTAGACTCTATTCCGGAAGATCTTTCTTTTGCTTTTCTCATTAATTCTTCATCAACAAAATCGTTAGATAGCTCAGCTAAAACAATCCCTACATGTAACCTATTTGCTTTCATTACTTTTAATAAATATTCCTTTGCCTAACAAAATCTTATTGGTAATATTCAATGCACTAAATTAACAAGAAGTTAAAACATTTAAGAGCTTAAATAAAGCGTTAATATAAACATGTTATGAAAAATACTCTATTAGCCCCTCCTGTTGTTTCGAACATTGATAATAAGTCAGAAGAATTTTCTAAATACAAAGATGCTATGCTTGAAAGATTAGATGGTATAGAAGATTTATTAGACTTCGTTGAACTTGGTGGCGGCATGCATCACCATGAAAGGCTAGCTGCAAGAGGTAAAATGTCTGTTAGAGACAGAATAGCTAACTTCATAGACCCTGATACTCCTTTTTTAGAAATAAGCTCTTTAGCAGCATACGCATCAGACTACCCAGTGGGTGGAGGTGCTGTAGCAGGAATAGGAATAGTTGCGGGTACTGAGTGTGTTATCTTCGCTAACGACCCTACAGTTCTTGCTGGAGCTATGCATGCGTTTTCGGGGAAAAAATGGACTAGGGCAATGGAAATCTCGCGAGTTAATAAAATACCTTATGTTCAGTTCGTTGAGTCTGCTGGTGGGGATTTACGGATGGGAGGCGGTAAAGGTAAAGGTCAATCCAGAGGAACTATTCTAGGAGCGGGACATTTTGCCGAGTCAGGAAGAACTTTTTACGATGTAACAGAATTATCAAAATTAAGAATACCTACCATTTCTATAGTTTTTGGTTCTTCCACAGCAGGTGGAGCCTACCAACCAGGTATGTCTGATTACAATATCTTTATAAAGAAACAATCTAAAGTATTTCTTGGGGGACCACCTCTTGTAAAAATGGCCACTGGTGAAGAGTCAGATGACGAAACGCTAGGTGGTGGCCAAATGCATGCTGAAACTTCTGGTTTGGCTGATTATCTAGCAGAAGATGAAATGGACGCTTTAAGGATTGGAAGAGAGGTTGTTTCACATTTAAATTGGAGAAAAGAAGGTGCTAAACCCAAACTACAACCTGATGAGCCTATATTAAATCAAGAAGATTTACTTGGTTTGGTTGACCCGGACCTGAAAAGACCATTTGATGTTAGAGAAGTAATTGGAAGGATAGCTGACGGATCAAGGTTTGAAGAATTTAAACCATTATTTGGCCCTACAATTGTGTGTGGTTTTGCTTCTATTCATGGTTATACGGTAGGTGTTTTAGGAAATAATGGGCCAATATTCCCCGATACTGCTTCTAAAGGAGCCCATTTTGTTCAATTATGCAATCAGATAGATATCCCTATTGTCTTTTTGCAGAACATAACAGGCTTTGTTGTTGGAAAAGATTATGAAAGAGATGGACAGATCAAAAAAGGTGCTCAATTTCTTAATTCTGTATCCAACTCAACTGTTCCTCACTTAACAATTATCTTGGGAGCAAGTTATGGAGCTGGAACATACGCTATGTCAGGTAGAGCTTACGACAACAAATTTACATTTCTTTGGCCTACGGCAAAGATTGCTGTCATGGGTCCACAACAAATAGCTGGTGTAATGTCGATAGTTAGAAGAGCTAGGGCAGCTAGACTGGGAGAGAAATTTGATGAAAAAGAAGATGCAAAAATGGTAGCTTATGCGGAAAGGGTTCAAGAAGAAGGATCTTTAGCTTTAAGAGCTACTGGGGCCATAAGTGATGACGGAATAATAGACCCAAGAGATACAAGGACAGTTTTGGGGATGTGTTTATCACTTGTAAGTGGAAGAAATATTGAAGGCGCACCTGGATATGGAGTATACAGACTATGACTTTTCATAAATTATTAATAGCCAACAGAGGAGAAATTGCTTGTAGGATAATTAAAACTGCTCATGAGATGGGTATTGCTTGCGTAGCTGTTTATACTGAAGCTGACTCTCACTCACCCTTTGTAAAGATGGCTGATGAGGCAGTTAAACTTAGCGATACGTATCTGAATGGGAAAGAGATTATAGAAGCTGCAAAACAAACAGGTGCAGAAGCTATCCATCCTGGATATGGGTTTCTTTCTGAAAATGCCAAATTTTCTAGGGACGTGCTAAAAGCTGACCTGATTTGGGTCGGTCCAAGTTCAAAAGTTATAACTTCAATGGGAGATAAGCTTAAAGCTAAAGATATTGCAGAGAAAGCTGGTGTGCCTACTTTGCCTATGACTACAGACCCTAAGAAAGCTAACACTATTGGCTACCCTATTCTCATTAAAGCTGCTGCTGGTGGTGGAGGAAAAGGGATGAGAATAGTCGAGTCTAAAAAAGATTTAAAGGAATCAATTGCTGGCGCTCAAAGGGAAGCTAAAACTGGATTTGGAGATGATAGAGTTTTTATAGAACGATATGTAGCTTCTTCAAGACATATTGAAATACAAATACTTGGAGACTCCCATGGAAATGTTTTACATCTTGGGGAAAGAGAATGCTCTATTCAAAGAAGACATCAAAAAATAATTGAAGAATCACCCTCTCCAAGAGTTGATACGAAGATGAGAGAAGAAATGGGAGAAGCTGCTATAAAGTTAGCAAAAAAACTGAAATACGAATCTGCTGGTACCGTTGAATTTCTCGTAGATGATAAGACTGGAGAGTTTTGGTTCTTAGAAGTTAATACAAGACTCCAAGTAGAGCATCCTGTTACCGAAGAAGTTACTGGTAAAGATTTAGTCTATGAGCAACTCAGAATAGCTAGAGGAGAAATGCTGGGTTATTCTCAAGAAGACATATCCTGGACAGGATCTTCCATTGAAGCAAGGTTGTATGCAGAAGATCCTGCAAATGATTTTTTACCAGCCACTGGTACTTTGATTGCGTACGAGAGTGATACAAATATTGATGCAAGATGGGATACAGGTATTGAACAAGGCTCTATTGTAGGCACAGATTTTGACCCTATGTTGGCAAAAGTTATCACTAAAGGTAAAACAAGAACTGATGCAGCTAATAAACTAGCTTTAGCTCTTGAGAACTTGCACATCGGCGGAGTAACCACCAATAGAGATTTCTTAGTTTCTTCTCTAAGATCAAAAGAATTTCTTAAAGGTAAAACAACTTCTGATTTCATAGAAAAAGCGAAGCCACAAAGAGCTGTACTTTTAAAAGGAACGAATCTGGAATTAGCAACTACTGCGGCAGCTTTATGGATTCAAGGAAAAAATAGAGAAAATGCATCCCTTCTAAAAGACATACCCTCAGGATGGAGAAATTCTAGGTTGCCAAGACAAAGAATTACTTTTAGTTATTTAGATGATGAAGTAACAGTCTATTACAAATCAAATAGAGATCATTCGTTTAGTGTTAATGAGAATACAAATGCTAAGATCATTAATTGGTCAGAAAGAGGTATTGATATTGAAATTAATAACTCAAGATTTTTTTCAAAAATAACCCAGGATAAAGATGATTTAGTAGTCCATGGCCCATGGGGAGATGTTCTCTTGAGAATTGTACCTAGATTTACTCTACCTGGTTCTGAAGCTCAAGCAGGCGGTTTAGTCGCCCCTATGCCTGGGAAAGTAATAGATTTAAAAGTAAAAGTAGGAAGCAAGGTTAAAAAAGGAGATACGTTGGTTATCCTAGAAGCCATGAAGATGGAGCACCAAGTAAAAGCTTCGGAAGATGGAAAAGTAACCAAAATCTTGATTAAGAAAGATGATCAACTAGAAAATGGTGCTTTATTAATGGTTCTAGATAATTAAGAGATGAGTAAGTCGAAAGAAAAAATAATTATAGGTAATTGCAGTGGTTTCTATGGAGATAGATTATCAGCTGCTAAGGATATGGTGGAAGGAGGACCGATTGATGTCTTAACCGGAGATTATTTAGCTGAATTAACGATGACAATTCTCTACAACCAGAGGATGAAAAGAGGTGAAGACCAAGGATATGTAGGAACTTTCTTAAAACAATTCAGAGATGTTGCTAAATCATGCCAAGAAAAGAATATTAAGATAGTTACTAATGCAGGAGGACTAAATCCCTCTTCTATGGCAAATCAGGTCCAAGAAATAATCAAAGAACTAAATCTTGATTTAAAAGTAGCCTATATTGATGGAGATGACCTCATTCCCGAATTAGATAAGCTTTATTCAGAGGGCGAAAAATTGATAAACATTGATAAAGAGATTCCTCTTGATACTTACGAAAAACCTCCTGTTACAGCTAATGCTTATTTTGGCGCATGGGGTATAAAAGAAGCTCTAGACCAAGGGGCAGACATAGTGGTCTGTCCTCGAGTTACAGATGCCGCTGTTGTCATAGGTCCTGCTGCTTGGAAATTTAATTGGTCGAGGGATGATTATGACTCTCTAGCTGGCGCTCTAGCTGCAGGTCACATAATAGAATGTGGAGCTCAGGCGACAGGAGGAAACTATGCTTTCTTTCAAGAAGTTCCCTCTTTCAGCAATGTTGGCTATCCAATTGCAGAGATATTTGAAGATGGAAGTTTTTATATTACTAAACATCCAGGTACCGGAGGTCTAGTGTCAGTTGGAACTGTAACAGCACAACTTTTATACGAAATAGGATCACCTGCATACATGAACCCAGACGTAATAGGTCATTTTGATACTTTAAAAATAGAACAAGAAGCTGAAAATAAAGTTTATGTGTCAGGTTGTAGAGGAAGTAGTGCTCCGAAAACACACAAGGTTTGCATCAATTTAGCTGGAGGGTTTCGTAATGGAGTAGAAATTCTTCTAACTGGACTTGATATAGAAGAAAAAGCCAAATTAGTGACAGATTCAATCTTTGAAAATTTAGGAGGAAGGGACCAATTTGATAAAGTTGATGTACAGCTTCATAGAACCGATAAAGAGGATCCAGTCTCAAATGAACAAGCACAAGCCTCATTAAGAATAAGTGTTAAATCAAAAAACCCTGATTTAGTAGGCAGAATGTTTAATGCAAAGATTACGGAACTTGGACTAGCTAATCTTCCAGGTTGGACAGGAAGAGGAGGAACGCCTAGCGGCGCTTATATTGAGTATTGGCCTGCGCTGGTCGATAGCAAATTTATCAAAGAAAACGTCCATTTTGAGGGTAAAAAAACAGAAATTATTCCTACTAGTCAGTTAGATTTAGAAGAAATTTATTATCAAAAAGAACCCTACGACAATAAATTACCTGCAATTAATAAAACTAAAACTATTCCTTTCGGTAGGCTTTATGGAACCAGATCTGGTGACAAAGGAGGTTGTGCAAATCTGGGGGTTTGGGCAAAAGAGGATGAAGCTTACGCGTATCTATTTGAATTATTGACTGTTGATAAACTTAAAGAATTATTACCAGATTTATCAGAATATAAAATCGATAGGTTTGAATTACCTAACATCCTATCTTTAAATTTTTATGTGCATGGAATACTACAAGATGGGGTGTCTTCTTCAACAAGACTTGATGGTCAAGCTAAGTCTTTAGGAGAATACTTAAGAGCAAAAAATATTGAAGCCCCTGATTTTTTACTTAAATGAGAAAATTATGAACGACAAACTCTCCCTAGATGGTCTTAATTTTGAAGCCACAAAAATTGATATTTCAAACAATATTTTGACGATAACTTTAAATCGACCTGAAAAGAAAAATGCTCTAAACAATGTGATGATGAATGAAATTTGTTATGCATTAAGTTACGCAAAACAAGAAAGGGAAATTAGAGTTGTAGTAATAGCTGCTGAGGGAGACGTATTCTGTGCTGGTGCTGACCTAAGAAGAGAAAAAGCTGAATCTAACGTACCAAAAATTGAGGGTTCAGATGATATCAGCTTACTCATTAGACACCTATACAAGCCTGTTATATGTAAAATTCAAGGGTCAGTTCATGCAGGTGCTTTGCTAATGGTTACAAATTCCACTCACGCTATAGCAGTGGATGACGCTAAATTTTCTGCTCCAGAAATCCTAAGAGGGGTTTGGCCTCATATGGTTATGGCAGGATTATTTAGAGTAATGCCTAAGAGAGCTGGACTTGATTTCTGTATGAGAGGTCAAGCTATAGATGCTAAAAAAGCAGAAGAATGGGGATTAATTAATGAGTCAGTGCCTACAAATAAACTGGATGAAGCGGTCTCGAAATTAGCTTCAGACCTTGCTAGTTTAGCTCCAGGAACAATGCAATTCGGTCTTGAGGCATATGTTAATCAAGACGGGATGAACTTTGACGAAGCTCTACCTTATCTTGGCAAAAAAAGTGCCGAAACTTTTGCAGGACCAGACGCACAAGAAGGTATAGCTGCATTCCTTGAAAAAAGAGAACCTAATTGGGATTAATTATTCTTCGCAGCTAGATAGATTGAACCGAGAACAACGAAGCCGCCGAAGGCTTGAAATGTTGTTATTGCTTCATTCAGTAGAAGCCAACCGTAAAAAGCTGCAGCTAAGGGCTGTATTAAAAGAAGCAAAGAGGATAAATGAGCAGTAATTTTAGAGATACCATAAGTAATCATTCCTTGAGCTATTGTTTGACTAATCAATGCATAAGCAAATAAAACACTCCATTCTTCTCTATTTCTTGGAATTAATTCAGCAGTCTCAAATAAGCTCATAGGTATTAAAATTATTGAGGTCATGAAAGTAGCCAAAAACAATGTTTGTGCTGGCGAGAAATTCACAGTTAAAGACTTTATCGAAAGAATGTAACCTGCATAAAAAATAGCTGCTACTATCCCTAAGAAATCTCCGAAAACTTTTGGACTATTATTTTCAGAACTAGATAGTATCACCAAGCTAACACCTATCATTGCAGAAAATAGCATTAAAAAGAATTGTGGTTTTATTGTATGCCTTAAAAAAATTAAACCAATAAAGCTAACGAATATGGGTGCTGTATTAGCCATCAAAGTTGCATTCGCTACAGAGGTGAATGAAATAGACCAATTCCAAAATGACATATCCACCGCGAAACAGAATCCAGAAAGCAGTATAAGAAGAAATGTTTTTTTATTACTCAATAATCTGAGATTAATACCCTTTCCTTCCATAAGAACCCATAGGTATAAAAAAGGTAAGGCAAGAAATACCCTATAAAAGGCTATTAAAGAAGGAGAAGAATCACTATAACGAACAAAAATTGCTGACAAGCCCAGCAAGGCAGAACCAATAAAAAGAGAGCCTAGTCCTTTTATCTTGTCATTTGTTTTTTTTATCTCGTCGCTCATTAGCTAAGTTATACTTCGAATATAATTTTATGAACAGTTTTATTCAAAACAACCAAGAAATAATTTCTGTTTCTGACGTAAACAATCTAGCAAAAGGTTTGCTCGAAAAAGATCTTTCCAACGTCTGGATACAAGGAGAAATTTCAAGCTTCACTGCTCATGGATCAGGTCATTGGTACTTTACCATAAAAGATAAAAAGTCAGCTTTAGATTGTGTAATGTTTAAATTTGACAACATCAATCTGCTATTCGAACCAAAAGTAGGTGATGAATTAATTCTTAATGGCAATGTAAGTATTTATTCTCCTACGGGACGTTATCAATTTAATGTTAAGCATATTGAAGTATCCGGAGAAGGTGCTCTTCTTAGGGCATTTGAAGAATTAAAAAAGAAACTTGAGCTTGAAGGTCTATTTGATGAGACTAGAAAAAAGGTTTTACCTGAGTTTCCTATGGAAATCTCAGTAATCACTTCTGCTACGGGTGCTGTGATCAAAGATATTATTAATGTTTTAAGCAGGAGATCGCCTAACATGACCTTGACTTTGGTTGAAGCACAGGTACAAGGGAAACAGGCTGAAAAAAGCATATGTAATGCAATTGAAAGAGTAAATTATTTTCGACAATCAGATCTCATCATTCTTGCTAGAGGTGGAGGATCTATAGAAGATCTTTGGTGTTTTAACATGGAATCAGTGGCCAGATCGATTTTTAATTCAGAAATACCTTTAATTAGTGCTGTTGGTCATGAAACTGATTTTACGATTTCAGATTTTGTTTCTGATTTAAGAGCCCCTACTCCTTCTGCAGCGGCTGAGATAATTAGTCAAAACCATAGCAATCTATTTGCTAGCCTAACTTCCATGCAAAAGGATCTTAGCTTAAGCATCAATAATGAATTGGTAAAACAGAATGAAAGTATAAAAAACCTATCCAAGCTCATCAAACACCCCGGGGATAAATTAAGGGAAATATCTCAAAAAATTGATGGGCTTGAAATGCATTTAAGCAATCTAACAGAAAGAATTTTTCTAATTTCTAGGAATAAAATTAGTACTTTTTCGTCATCTCTAAAAGAATTTTCTCCTATAGTAAGAGTTGAGAAAAATAAAAATAGGATAGAAAGTTCAATTAAGGATATTAAAAGATCCATCGAAGAAGTTATAGGCAAAAAAAGAAACCTGTTCTTATCGAGCTCCAAAACGCTAGAGGCAGTTAGCCCTCTTTCAGTTCTCTCAAGAGGGTATTCAATCTTAACTAAAGGGGAAAAAGAGCAAGTAATTAACTCTTACGCACAAGTAAAAATAGGTGATGAAATAAAGGGAAAACTCAAAGAAGGACAGATCCTAACAAAAGTTATAGAAGTTTCAGATGAGAATTAAGCTATTAGCTATTTTTTTTAGTTTATTGCTAGGTTCATGCGCTCTAAATAAACAAGTATTTATAGCTAATAATTGTGAATTTCC
Organism: uncultured SAR86 cluster bacterium; assembly: GCA_902554355.1. Lineage (GTDB taxonomy): Bacteria > Pseudomonadota > Gammaproteobacteria > Magnimaribacterales > Magnimaribacteraceae. The sequence goes on from CACDOC010000001.1 coordinate 48,233, forward strand.
CATAAATAGCCCCTACCCAGGTGGAGTTTTGAGTACTGAGATTACCAATAGAAAATTCAATGAGAATGAAGAAATCGTTGCGGAAGGCTTAAAATCTTTCATCTGCAAATACTCTTTCAATAATTACAAAGTATTTGTCCCTATACCTTTAGATTTTAAAAAAACCAGAATAGAAATTAAGCAAGGTAATAACTTATTAAATTCAATTGAAGTTTTAAAAAAAAATTATAGAGAATCAAGAATTACGATATCGAATGAAGAGTACGTAAGTCCAAGTAAAGATTTATTACCTAGAATTAGAGAGGAGTATGAATTAAGTCAGAAAGCTAAAAATACTGTTTCTGCATTAAAAATAAAGAATTGGGAAATGACCATACCAGTTCAGGGTCTTATGAGTAGCGAGTTCGGCGTAAGAAGGTTTATCAATAACGAACCAAGAAATAGACATAGCGGAATGGATATTGCTGCTCCTGAAGGAACAGAAGTTATAACGCCTTTAAGCGGAGAAGTTATCATCTCTTCAAACTTTTTCTATAAAGGAAATGTAATCTATGTAAATCATGGGGCTGGTCTAGTAAGTAGTTATTCTCATCTCAGTAAATTAGAAGTTAAAAAAGGAGATAAAATAAAAACAGGAGATATTATTGGATTAGTTGGTCAAACAGGGAGAGTAACTGGTCCGCATTTACATTGGGAAGTTTATCTAATGGGAGTACCAATAAACCCTGAAGTGTTTTTAGTTACTTCAAATTTATGATTCATATTTAGAAATAATTTCTTCCAGGCTGTTTCTAGTTTGAGGGCCTATTAGTGTCTCAACCAATTTACCTTCAGGAGTTAATATGTATGTTGCTGGAAGACTGGGTGGAGTTTCCCAACCAAACAGCAATCCAGGATCAGTCATAAGACTTGGGACATTAACTTTAAATCTTTTAATTTGGTCCTTAAGTTCGTCTCCTTCTAATCGATCAAAGTTGTAAGCAAGAACTAAAGCTTTATCTTTATTTTGGTTAAAAAAACTTTCTAACTCTGGCATTTCTTTAATACATGGTGGGCACCAATCAGCCCAATAATTTACAACTAACCATTTTCCAAGAAAATCACTTTTATTTCCCTTAGACCCTTCAAATAGTTCATAATCAGGTTTTGAACAAGCGCAGAGCAATACTAAGACTGAGAAAATAAAAGATATTTTAATATTTTTAATCATATAAAAATTGGACTTGAAAATTATGAGTGATTTTATCATCTACCATAACCCAAGGTGCAGTAAATCTAGACAAACTCTAGAAATTCTTGATCAGCATGATCTAGAAACAGAGATTGTTTTATATTTAGATAATCCGCCTTCCGCAGAAGAAATCGCATCCATATTAAATAAGTTGGAACTTAGTCCTAGAGATATACTTAGAAAAGGAGAAGATGCATATAAAGAGTTAAATCTAAAAAATGATAAATTAACTAACAAAGATTTGATCAACTTTATGGTAGAAAATCCAAAATTAATTGAGAGGCCAATAGTCATAAGAGGAGATAAAGCTGTTATAGGTAGGCCGCCAGAGAACGTCTTATCTTTAGTTTAAAATTTAATTAGGGAGTTGTAATGGAGCAAAAAAGTTTCTTTCAAAGATTAAAAGAAAATCCTTTCTCTTGGCTTTTTACTGGAGAGTTATTCTTTCTAACTTTAAATAGCTTATTTTTAATAGTTGTTCTTGTAACAATTATTTCATTTATTACTTCTTTTTTTATAAAAGATTTCGAAGACCCTTCTGGTAAAGCTTTGGTGTTGAGCCCTGCTGGACCTATTGTCGAGCAAGTAGCAGGATCAGATGATCCTTTTGATGTCATTAGAGGCCAAGGGCCTTCCGAATTATACGTAGGTGATCTCCTTGAAGTTTTAGAATCAGCTGCAAAAGATGAAAGAGTAAGAGATATTGTCTTGAGATTAGACAATATAGAAGGAACAGGACAAGCAGTTTTATATGATGTCGGGAACGCTTTACTGAAAGTTAAAGATTCTGGCAAGAACATAATAGCCATTGGAGATAGTTACGGCAGAAGTGGTTATTATTTAGCATCTTTTGCCAATGAGGTAATTATGGACCCAGATGGATATATATTTATAGATGGCTTTGGAAGGTCCAGACTATATTTCAAAGCATTTTTAGATAAACTAAAGATAGATTTCAATATATTTAGAGTTGGAACTTTCAAATCCGCTGTAGAACCTTATTTAAGAAATGATATGTCTCAAGCAGCTAAAGAAGCAAACCTTGCTTATTTAGATGTGCTTTGGGATTCGTGGAAAAATGTAGTTTCTAAAAATAGAAGACTTAATCCTCAGGATATTCAATATTTAACTGATAATGCCGACGAAGTTGCTTCTAAATCAAAGAAAGGATTAGCGCATGCGTTATTATCATATGGATTGATTGACAACCTTTTAAGCAGAAGAGAGCAAAGAGAATACTTATTAAGTAAATTCGGAGAATCTGAAGACAAAGAAACTTTTTCCCAAATATCGGGTTTCCAATATTTCCAGTTAGTTCAATCTGAGAAAGAGGTTAATAAATCAGACAATGAAATAGCTGTCATTGTTGCAAGAGGAACAATTGTTGATGGAACCCAGCCCCCTGGAACCATTGGTGGAGACTCTACATCTAATCTTATTAAGGAAGCACATGAAAATAAAAATATTAAGGCAATTGTATTAAGAGTGGATTCAGGAGGGGGTGGAGTATTTGCTTCAGAGTTAATAAGACAAGAACTTGTTGCTGCCAAAGAAAAAGGAATAAAAATTATTGCCTCAATGGGTAATGTTGCTGCCTCAGGAGGTTATTGGATTTCAGCAAATGCGCATGAAATTTGGGCTTCTCATAACACCATCACTGGTTCAATAGGAATATTTGGCATAGTACCTACCTTTGATAGAGCTTTAAATGAAATAGGAATAAACAGTGATGGTGTTAAAACATCCTCCGTAGACCTATCCGGTAATGTAGCTCAACCTTTAGATCCAGCATTATCCAGGCTCATGCAGCAGGAAATAAATTATGGATATGAAAGATTTTTAAAACTTGTTAGTGAGGCGAGGAATATGTCGACTCAAGAAGTTAACAAAATAGCTCAAGGTAGAGTTTGGGCTGGAAGTACTGCACTAGAACTTGGCCTAGTAGATAATCTAGGAAACTTAGAAGAAGCAATAGAAAGAGCAGCTACGCTTGCTGAAATTGATGAATATACAACTTATTACCCATCGCAAGGACTAGATTGGAGGCAACAATTATTAGAGAGCTTTTCTTCAGCTTTAAAATCATTTATACCTGAAATAATTAGGAGAAATATAATACTTAAAGAATCAATTAATTCTTTAAAAGAAATAGACACATTTAATGATCCTAAAGGTATGTATGTTAGATGTGAGAACTGCGTTATTTAGTACTTACCATTTCTCGAACTAAAGCAGGAGAGATCTTTCTCTTCTTCTGAAGAGAAAAGCTATCCAATTCATTTAATAGCTTTAATAAATCAGATAAGTTTCTTGAAGTATAGCTAACAATATATTGAACTGTTTTTTTGTCCAGAACGAATCCTTTTCTTTTAGAAGACTGGATTAAAGCTTCTATCTTTTCTTCCTCTGTAATTTCTGGTATTTCTATTGCTGTAAATGATAATAACCGAGAAGCAAGATCAGTAAGTCTAATCCGTAAGTCTTTTGGAACTGTAGTTGAAGAAAGATAAATTCTTGTTCCGCTCATATAACATTCATTAATTAAATTAAACATTGCCTTTTCCCAATCTTCAGAATCTTCCATCAGCTCATAATCTTCAATAAATAATGCCTCTAAAGAGGCTAAGTTCATGAGAATTTCAGGTGAATTTACCCTCTTATCTTTAAAAGAGAAATGAAAAGTTGTTTTATTATCTTCCGTATATTTTCTATGAAGTCCTTGCATGACATAGGACTTTCCTCTTCCTGTACCTCCCCAGATTATATAAAAGTTAGAAATAGATTGATCCGATGTTGAATGTTTTAAAATTTTTAAAAAGTCTTCAGTCGAGCTACAGTCAATAAATTTATCCAGACTTATTGCGTCATCCAATTGCACATTTAAATGAAGCTGCTTAGGTAGTTTGTTCATATAATTTTTTTAAATATAGCCCTACCTTCTTGGTTAAAATAAGAGACTAAACTTAAAACTATGAAAATTAAAACTCCTAACATAGCAATCCACTCAAGAAACTTAGGAAGAAAATCAAAAGATGAGCCCGTTAGCACTATTATGAATAATGCTATTGTCCAACCTGTGTAGTGCTTGCCCCATCTATTCGGTAAAGCTTGCTTGCTATCAAATAAAAGCAGATACATCATTGAACCAATTAATATAAGGCCGTCTCTAGTTAACATGGTATAGACAAACCACAAGGGCAATCTTTCGGAGAAGGCCAAAGCCAGAAGGGTTGCTAAAATTAAGCATTTATCTGCTAAAGGGTCAGCAAATTGACCAAATTCACTTGTCCAATTATATCTTCTTGCTAAGTATCCATCTATTCCATCTGAAAGGCCGGCTACAATAAAAAGAATTAAAGCTACTAAATAGTTACCTTGATAGATAGATACGCTTATAGGAATTACTAATACAAACCTCATTGCAGTTATTAAATTAGGTATAACTGATAGTATCTTCATATCTCTATATATTTATATACTAGTCTATTTTCTGAAGGATTCTTCAAACGGACAAAATTAGAATTTATATCCAGCAAATTCTCTAAATCTTCTACAGTTCCATAAGTAGATAGCTCATAATCTATTGAGGCCCTATTAAGCCCTTCTAGATTTAAATCGATAACAATAATCTGAGACCTTAATTCATTAGTTACCTTCTCAAGAGTTAAATAATCAACAACACCTTCTATAGAAACTTTACTATTAGTTTTTACCGTTTTATTAACAACTAAGCTGCTATTTGAGTTGATTCTGTCTACTAAATTATTAAAAGTTTTATCTAAACTATTGACACTATTTGAAACAGAAGAAATACACTCAGCTTTTTCTAAAATGACTCCGAAATCATTACGCGTAAAACAAACGACCCAACTATCTAAACTATACCTCTTAATAATTTTATTCATAAAAAATGGGTAAGAAACAGAGCTTAAAGAATCTAAATAGTTAAGATCTCTAAAATCTAGAATGGGATAAGCTAATTCCACAACTCTTTTTTCTGACAAACTTGATAAGTTCTCTTTAAGAAAATTGCACAATTCCTCTTCAGTTATGTCCAAAAGATGTGCAGAAGATTTAAGCTCGCAAGGAATATAAACCATCACTGTTGATTCACTAGACAGCCATAAAGGTAATTTATTCTCCGAAAGAAAATTTCTTATTCTAGCCCCTTCAAAAAAGAATTTCGCATTAATAACATCATTAGAAGAACTAAGTTTGTATTGGTTAATGTATTGTTCTGGATTCTTATACAACTTATTTAGTTTGCCACTAGTAGAGACTTCCGTGCTGCCAGTAACTCTAATCATCAATTCTTTTAAAGCTTCCCGCATTCCTTCTTCAATTGAGACTTTATCTGACCCATTAAGCTGGATGTTAATCTCGTAGTTGTCTTTTAGACCATAAACCTCATTACCCTCTATTAAAGAATAAGAAAGCAAGAGAATATAAATAAGAATAAATTTTTTAATCATTTATTACAGAAGTATTGTTCTAAGATTGTTAAAATAAGCTAAATTCAATTACAAGTCGATGACTTCAGATAATAAAGATTCAAAACTAGATTATAAAAAAGCTGGCGTAGACGTGGAAGCTGGTTATGAGCTGGTAGATAAAATAAAACCTTTCGTTAAAAATACTAAAAGACCTGAAATATTATCTGGATTAGGTTCCTTTTCTGCACTAAGCAGAATTCCTTCACACATCAAAAATCCTCTTTTGGTAACTTGTACTGACGGTGTTGGAACCAAGATTGAAATAGCTAAAATAGAAAATAAATTTGAGAATATTGGAATAGATCTTGTTGCAATGTGCGTCAATGATCTAATAGTTTGCGGTGCTGAACCTTTATTGTTTCTTGACTATTATGTAACGGATAAATTGCAAGTTGATATTGCAAGTAAAGTCATAGAAGGAATAGCAGAAGGATGCATATTAGCTAATTGCTCGTTAGTAGGCGGCGAAACAGCTGAACATCCAGGAAGTTTTCCTGAAAATAGCTTTGATCTTGCTGGTTTTTCTTTAGGAGTCGTTGATGAAGAAGAGATGATTGGAATGGATGGTCCCAAAAATGGAGATATCCTTATAGGTGTTTCTTCTTCTGGTTTCCATTCGAATGGGTTCTCCCTAATTAGAAAAGTCCTTAAAGATTTTAATGTTCCATTAACCCAGGAAATTAAAGGAGAAACTTTAGGAACAATCTTGCTTAAACCAACGAATATTTATGTACAAGAAGTTCTAAGTTTAAAAAAAATAATAAAAATAAACTCCATAGCGCATATCACTGGGGGTGGTTTCTATGAAAATATCCCTCGAATGCTTAACGAATTTCAAATAGCAAATATATCCTTTGATTTTAAAGACTGGCCTGCTTTCAATTGCTTTAATTGGATACGAGAAATAGCCGAAATATCTGAAGAGAATATGTTAAGAACTTTTAATTGTGGAATTGGATTAGTAATTGCCATTTCTCCTGAAGATGAAGAAATAGCATTAGGAACTTTAAATCAAAGTGACTTTTTTGCAAAAACTATTGGAATCGTAGGAGAAGGTGAAGGGAACGAACCTATCCTTAACTTTGTCTAATTCTTTATGAAGACTTTTAAAGTAGCTGTTTTAATATCAGGCAATGGTTCAAATCTTCAATCTTTGATTGATAACTTTAAGAAAGAAAGTTTAATAGATATTAAATGCGTTATAAGTAATAAAGAGAATGCATTTGGTTTAGAAAGGGCTACCGAAGCTAATATTGATAATTATTTTGTTGATCATACGAAATTTAGAACTAGAGAAGAATTTGATCAAGAGCTAATTAAAATCCTAGAAGAATACGACCCTGATTTAATTGTCTTAGCGGGTTTTATGAGAATCTTAAGCGAACTATTTGTCGAAAAATATATAGGAAAATTGATTAACATCCACCCTTCTCTGCTTCCTAAATATCCTGGATTAGAAACACATAAAAAGGTTATTGAAAACAAAGACTCTCATCATGGAGTAACAATCCACTATGTGGACAAAACTCTTGACGGAGGACCAATTTGTGCGCAATCACAAATGGAAGTAACAACTGATAATATTAAAGACCTTCAAAACCAAATTCACCAAATAGAACACGAAATGTATCCTTTAGTTATTAAACAAATAGCTGAAGGTAAATTAGAATTTAAAGACGGAGAAGTAATAAGGACATGACAAGAAAAATTTTGATACTTTGTTTAATGCTAAGCACTTACACGTTTGGTGCTTCAGATAATCCTATAAAACAATCCATAGCCATCCTAGATAGTAACGTTGGGGAAATGAAAGTTGAGATGATTCTACTAAAGGATAACAAATGGAAATTAAGTTCTTACTTAGACGGAGGCAGGATAGTCCAAAGAGAAGAAATAGAGTATTTCTACATAGAAAATAACTTTATAAGACCTATAGAATATAATTTTTTCCAAAAAATCTTATTTAGAAAATATAACGCTTCTGCAATCTTCGATTGGGAAAAGAACGAGGCCAGTTATGTGGAAAAAGAAGAGAAAGGCTCAGTGGCTATAGAAGAAAAAGTTTTAGGGCCTAGTTCAGCTCAGCTCCAATTACGCCTAGACTTTAGAGAATTGGACCTAAACAATATCCCAAAATTACTTAATTATAAGGTCTTCTGGAGAGGTTCCGTAAAAGAGAGATTATTTGATATACATAAAGATATAGAAATTATTGAAACTCCAATCGGTAATTACCCCACTTATAAAGTCTCTAGAAGATTTGAATCAGGGGATACTAGGTCTCAGGTATTTTGGCTTGCACCTGATTTGGATTTTTCAGTGATAAAAATATTTAATAATGATGGAAGAAGGGAAGTAGAGATTAAAATGAAATCGCTAGAAGAAATAGATTAAGCTTTTGGCAATGTAACGCCTTGTTGTCCTTGATACTTTCCACCTCTATCTTTATAACTAACCTCACATTCTTCATCAGATTCTAAGAAAAGCATTTGAGCTACGCCTTCATTAGCATAAATCTTTGCTGGTAAACTTGTCGTATTAGAAAACTCTAAGGTTACGTGACCTTCCCACTCTGGTTCTAACGGAGTGACGTTAACTATAATCCCACATCTAGCATAGGTAGATTTACCAAGACATATAGTGAGCACATTTCTAGGAATTTTAAAGTATTCTATTGTGCTTGCCAGTGCGAAAGAATTTGGAGGTATAACGCATACATCATCAACAATATCTACAAAGCTGTTTTCATCAAAGCTTTTAGGGTCAACTGTTGCAGAATGAATATTAGTAAAAACTTTAAATTCATTTGAACACCTAACGTCGTATCCATAAGAAGAGGTGCCGTAAGAAATTAGTCTATTTTCGTTTTTATCTTTCCTGACCTGTTCTGCTTCAAAAGGTTCAATCATCCCATGATCTTCAGCCATTTTTTTTATCCACTTGTCAGACTTAATACTCATTATTAATAAATCTTATATCTATTGATTGATGTATGATACTTTCAGAAACCTTTTAAAAAAACATATATTTTACAGATATGAAACTATTTCAATTAACTCTAATAACCCTACTTTCTTATTCTATTTCCTCAAATGATACTTTGAATATAGATCTTTTAGACTTATATAAAGATTTACATCAAAATCCTGAACTTTCTTACAAAGAGTTTAAAACTTCTAAAAAATTATCTTTAATTCTTAAAGATCTAGGCTATGAAGTAACAGATGGTGTTGGAGGTAATGGGGTTGTTGCTTTACTAAAGAACGGTGAAGGTAAAACAGTCATGTTGAGAGCAGATATGGACGGTCTTCCTGTTAAAGAAAAGACAGGTGCAAGTTATGCGAGCAAAACCAAGACCTTAAATGATGATGGTCAGGAAGTTTTTACAATGCACGCATGCGGACATGATGTTCATATGACAGTGTTAATCGGAACAGCTCAATATCTCATACAAAATAAATCTGATTGGAGTGGCACCTTAATGCTAAATCTTCAGCCTGCAGAAGAAGTTAGCGGAGGAGCGAGGAATATGATTAAGGACGGGCTTTTTACTAGATTTCCTAGACCTGATTTTAATTTAGCTTTACACGTAAGTTCGGGAATGGAAGCGGGTAAGGTTGGTTATTTACCTGGATGGGCAATGGCTAATGTTGACGCAGTGGATATTACTGTAAAAGGTGTGGGTGGGCACGGAGCGTATCCGCATACTACAAAAGACCCAATTGTTCTATCTGCTCAAATAATTAACCAATTACAAACTATCGTTAGTAGACAAATTGCACCTACTGATCCTGCGGTTGTAACGGTTGGTTCCATCCATGGTGGGACTAAACACAATGTTATTCCCAATGAAGTGAAGCTCCAATTAACTCTTAGATCCTATACAGATGAAGTTAGAAATAAAACAATATCTGAAATTAAAAGAATCGTCAGAGGTACAGCAATTTCAGCGGGATTACCAGAAGAACTATACCCTGTAGTAGAAATAAAAGACGAATATACGCCTGCTGTATTTAACCACCCTGAATTGGTTGAAAAACTTAGAATAAGTTTTGAGAAATCTTTAGGTAAAGATAACGCTGTGAAGGTTTCTCCAGTTATGGGGGGAGAAGACTTTGGCATGTATGGAAGGGTTGAACCTATTATACCAACGGCCCTATTCTGGCTAGGCGCTGTTAATAAAAATGTATACCAGAAAGCTATAAGGGACGATATTGTTCTCCCCTCTTTGCACTCCGATTTATTTCTACCCGATGCTGAACCTACTATAGAAACTGGAGTAAAGGCTATGACAGGAGCAGCCTTAGATTTATTTAATGGATCTTAAAGAGCTCCTAAGTGCCTAGGCCTAATAAATTTTGAAAGAATGTATGCTGTAATGAACCAGTTAAATGATTCGGCACATATCACTATGATGCTCCAGGCATAATTTACATCGGACCAGAATAAATCTACTTCATTGTAGAGAGCAAAAATTGTTCCTAACAAAAAGATAAACAATACCCTTTTTCTAGGCTTATCTAAAAGTGGCATAACTCTGTTAAGTATCCAAGTTAATAAGAGTATTACAAAAAACTTTAAGCAAAAACTAAATACGTAATCGAAAGTCGATAGTTCAATAGTAGAGATATCTTTAGATGCAAGATCAATAACAAAAGTTGAGGCAACAATATATAGCCCCAATAAACCCATTAGGAAATTTACTGTTGTTGCTAATAATATACCTACAAAGACTTTCATTAATACTATTCTTTTAATTCTACTCTACCACTAAATGCATGCATTATCGTGCCTCTATCTACGTATTCTAATTCACCTCCTAAAGGCACCCCCTGGGCTAGTTTAGTCAACCTTAAATCATCTAAATCTTTTAAATAATCATATATATAGTGAGCAGTTGTCTCTCCTTCTAAAGTTGAATTTGTTGCTAAGATCAATTCCTTCACTTCTTCAGATTTTGCAAGGTTAAATAATTTTTCTAAAGCTAATTGATCGGGTCCAATGTCATCGATTGGGGACAAGTGCCCATGTAAAATAAAATAGTTTCCATTAAATTGATTGCTTTGCTCTATTGCAAAAACATCAGATACGGATTCAACAACGCATATACAGCTCTTATCTCTCTTTTCATTTGAACATATTGCACATACTTCGCTTTCTGTGAATATTCTGCATTTCTGACACTTACCTACGCCTTCAATGGCTTTAGCCATTATATCAGCTAGCAAGATACCCCCATCTCTATTTCTTTCTAATAAATGCAACACCATCCTCTGAGCAGACTTAGGCCCCACTCCTGGAAGACATTGCATAGCTTCAATTAAACCATCTACCAAAGGACTAACTTTACTCATTTTAATTTCCTTGGTTCAACTGTAGATTCAATTACTTTCGCTCCAAATTCTTCGATTATTTTCTTAACCTTAGGATCTTCTTTAATTGCCTTTTCTGCTTCATCTTGTATCTTTCTTTTTTCTTTCGCCTTTATTTGATTTGGAGAATCATTATCAGATTCACCTTCTTCAAGAAAGATATTGCAATCTTCTTTTAAATATTCTGATAACTTTTCTTGTAATTCTTGTCTATGCTTTCCATTAAAAAGGTTTAATTTTTCTTCTGGCATGGACAAATAAATGACCGTGTCATCTACTCTTTCAAAAGAACAATGCGAAGCTAATTGTTTAGTTCCTGGATCAAGAGTTAACTTATTAAAAATTGAATTCCATGTATCTTTTGAGATATCTAGTTCCTTAAGATCCTTATCTTGTTTTAGTTCTTTTTTGAGTGTTTCTTCAACTGACTTAGTTTCTGCTAATGACAAGTCTTTTCCGACGGAATGTTTATCTTTACTTTCTAAACCTTTCTTTTTATTTGTTTTTTCAACTTTTTTTTTAGTATCTTTAACTTCGCCAGGTAAAAACGAAACCATTCTTAATAAAGCCATCTCAAAACCACTTGATAGACTTGGAGCTAATTCCATATCTCTTTTAGCAATTAGTCCTATTTGATAGAGAATCTGAAGGTCATCATCTGAAAGAATCTTAGCAAGCTCTTTTAGATCATTTTTCCTTATCTCTGTTTCATCTAAAACTTCTTCAGAAACTTGTGTAAAAGTTATTAATTGAATGGTTTCAAGAATTAGATCCATCAGCCTCAGATAATCTACACTCATCTGAGAAATCTCTTTTAAAGATTCCAGAACGGTTACAGCGTCCTTTTTAGCTATGGAAGACAAGAGTGAATTTACATGATCAAAAGGCAGAGTCCCTAGCATTTGAGCAATGCCTTTATCTGTTAAATCTCCATTGCAATAGGCGATTGCTTGATCAGCAATAGTGAGACAATCTCTTAAACTACCTCTTCCCGACCTACAAATTTGTTCTACGGCTTGAGGTTCAAATTTAATTTTTTCTTCTTTCAATATAAAACTTAACCTGTCATTCAGTTGACTAGGCGTTAAATTTTTAAGATTAAATTGCAAGCATCTAGAAAGAACTGTTGCTGGGATTTTTTCAGGCAAGGTAGTTGCTAAAATAAAAATGACATGCTCAGGAGGTTCTTCTAAAGTTTTTAAAAGCATATTAAAACTTTGTGTTGATAGCATATGCACTTCATCCAGTAGGTAGACTTTATACCTTGATGAACTAGGCATATGCATGACAGTCTCCAATAGCTGTTTGGTGTCATCCACGCCTCGGCTAGAAGCAGCATCGATTTCTTGGAAATCCATAAAACTTCCATCAGTTATTGATTCACAAGTAGAGCATTTATGACAGGGTTCAGAATCAAGTCCTGCTTCACAATTTAAACTTTTAGAGAGAATCCTTGCAATAGTGGTCTTGCCTACCCCTCTAGTACCACTTAATACATAAGCTTGGTGTATCTTGTTTTGGTCAAGTGCGTTAGCTAGCGCCTGAACAACATGTTCTTGACCAACAACTTCAGAAAAGTCTTTCGGTCTCCATTTCCTTGCTAATACTTGATAACTCATTATTTACTATAGAAGTATAGTTTATTAGTAATAAAATTTAATTACCTTATTCACTTTTCATAATAAGAAATGCCTTATCAATATCTTTGAAATCAAACCCTCTATAATTTAAAAACCTCTTTAATTTAAGTATTTCTTTAGTTTCAGTTGGCATATTCCCACTTACTTTCTTTCTTAATGCTTCTAAAGCAAACTCGGACCACTCTATCTCATTTGATAACGGATAAAAAATTTGATCTCCAACTCCTCGCTGCTTTAATTCATTTCTGATTCTGAGTGGACCGTAACCTCTATTTTTTCTACTTTGAAAATAACTCTCAGCAAACCTTTCATCGCTTAACAAACCATCTGCTTGTAATTTTTCTATCTCTTCTTCAAGAAGCTCCTTAGATTCAACTCTAGGAGATAATTTCTGAAAAATCTCTTTTGAAGAGTGTTCTCTTCTAGAAAGAAAATCCATTATCTTTATTCTAATAGCTTTGGGTTCATCTAAAATTTTCATTAGCCATCAGTATATTCTTTCTAAAAAGAATAAAAAACATATAGAATCATGTTCTTTTAGGAGGGAAAAATGCAATTAAATTACTTAAACAAACCTTATTTTGAGAATGGATCTATAAAAAATATATCTGAAGTTCTAAAAGAACAGGGAATAAAAAATCCTCTCATTTGTACTGATCCTGGTCTTGCCTCAATGGGGATGTCAGACAAAATTAGAAATCTACTTTCAAATGAACTATCTCCCTCGTTTTATGAAGAAACGCCCGCGAACCCAACTGAACAAGCTGTCAATGATGCATTGAAAGTTTATCGTGAAAATAATTGTGATGGAGTTATAGGTTTTGGGGGTGGCTCGAGCATGGATTTAGCAAAAGCTGTTGCATTAATGGCAAATCATGAAGGTAACGTTGTTGATTACTCTGTTAATGAAGGAGGAGTAGGAAGAATTAATAAGACCATGCCTATGGTTGCCATCCCAACAACCTCAGGAACAGGTAGCGAAGTTTCATTAGGGGCTGTAATAATTATGAATGATGGTAGAAAACTCATTCTTGCAAGTGATCATTTAAGGCCAGATGCCGCTATATGCGATCCCGAGCTTACATTAGGACTTCCACCCGTATTAACTGCAGGTGCTGGAATGGATGCCTTAACTCACTGTATCGAAGCTATACTTTCTCCTGTTATTGATCCCCCTGCAGAAGCAGTAGGCTTAGATGGTGTAGAAAAAGTTATCGGGGAAGAAAGTCTTATAAGAGCAGTTAAGAATGGTCAAGATAAGGAGGCGCGTTGGAACATGATGATGGCTTCAACTGAAGGAGCCATGGCCTTTTCTAAAGGTCTAGGAGCTGTGCATTCGATGAGTCATGCATTAGGTGCAGATCAAGAACTAAGATTACATCACGGAACATTAAATGGCGTAATTTTGCCTACAATTTTAAGGTTTAACAAAGATCATGTAGGTAATAAATATTCTAAAATCTTGCGTGCAATGGGAAAAGATAGTTCTGTTGATCTGGCAGATGAAATAGAAGTCTTAAATCAAGAAATTGGCCTACCAAATGGATTGGCAGAAATGGGAGTTACTGAAGACATGATTCCAGGTCTAGTAGCTCATTCTATTACTGATCCAAGTAATCTAACTACGCCTCGACTTCCTTCGCAAGAAGAATGGGAAAAGCTCTTTTTAGACGCTATGTAGCTAAATTATTTATCTGAAAAATCAGCATCATCAGATTTGGCTTTTTTTTCTTGATCCCTATAAGGAATATATGCAGACCATTTTGGCCTGTTGCTTCTATCAGTCTGTTTTTTTGAGGCCTTGAATCTAAGCAGATAGAAGAATAATAAGGCTGAAAATATTCCTAGAATTGCTATAAGAGTATTCAAATTTCCACTACCTTGATCTTAACTTCATTAGAAGCCTTAGAATTTCTATGTATAGCCATATTAAGGTTGCCACTAAAGCCATGGCACCAAACCACTCCATATATTTTGGAGCTCCCTGTTCTTCAGATTGCTCAATAATATCAAAATCTAAAACAAGATTAAGTGCCGCTATAGCCACAATAAATAGACTTAGTCCAATTCCCATCCACCCTGTATCAGTGAAAATTGCAAAAGAACTTCCTGTAAAAAGAGAAAAGATAAAATTAAAAAAGTAAGTAAGAAAAATGCCTAATGTAGCTGCAAACACCATTAAAACAAAATTCTGTGTCGGTCTGATAATTCCTGTTTTATAGGCAAACAATAATGAAGCTGCTACAAAGAAGGTTAATGAAACAGCCTGTATTACTATTCCAGGAAACATTGCTTCTGCTTGTTGAGAAATCATCCCAATCATGAAGCCCATACCAATAGCGTAAATAGGTGCAGTTTTAGGAGCTCGATATGGTCTTGGTTTTACAATCCAGCCAATAAAAAACATAGGAAATCCAAATGTTGCTATTGCCGCTATCGATCCAGTAAATATTCCTATCATAGCAATGAAAGAAATTAATGGTCCTTGAAAATTCCAACTTATAGCTGAAGCGAGAACTGTAAGAAACAATAAAATTCCAGTTTTGTTTACTGCACCTTCTAAAGTCATCCTTTCCCCGGAACTAGAGGCTTCCTGAAAAGCCGATGATCTTATAATAGGATTACCTGATCTTCCAAAAGTATCTAATGCTTGATGTTTCGACATAATTATTCTTATTAAATTTTTAACCTACTTACTTAGTTTACTAAGGTACAAGAACTAGCTTGAGGGAATCCCATTACTTCACTAATGTTTTTACACTTTAGTTTTACGTATTGCCCTTTATCTAGATCATAAGCAAAATCTTGATTATTCGTAGGCGGTGAAAGGTTACAAGTTAGAAATCCCCACTCATCAGCCTGTAAATTAATTTGCGCATTATCATAAAAATCTGCATCAATGCTTGAAACCCTACCAGTAATAATTAGTTCTTTTCCTTTATATTTCCTAATAGCCCTCATCTCATTTACTTCAAATTCATTATATAAAGATGTGCAAGAAACCTCCGTTATAGCTGGTGCCGGAGGAGGAGTCACTTTCTTTTTCTTAGGTTTTGGAGTAGAAGCACTTTTCTGAGGTTGAGGAGACTTTGAGTCTACTTGACTCTGAGCAACCACCTTTTTAGGCGTCTTAGGAGGCGAAGAAGAGTCATAGCATTCTAATTTCTGAGTTAATCCGCTTTCGTTCTTAGATAGACATTGGAATTTACTAAAATCTAGAATTAAACTTCCGTCGCTTACGTTTATAACGAACTGGGACGAATTATTTGGGTTTTGTTGAAATATTGTTGAATCAATAAGGCTTGGCAATACATTGGCATTACTAGAATCTTCCTGCCAAAGGCAACCATCTTCGTTTGCTTGAAGCATAAAGTCATCTTCACCATATTTAACAGTTAATTTCATTCTATCGTTTGTATCTTGAGAATTAAAAGCAGCGAAAGGGTCATCTGAAACACCTTCGCATTTACTTAAATAAGCTTCTATATTTTTAGCAGCAATTTCTTCTAGCTCTCGTTGTTTCCTCGCTGCCTCTCTTTCTTCTTCAGCTTTTCTTATCTGTTCAGCTCTTTCTTCGTCTGTAATTGAATACTCATCTAAAGCAATTTGCGCATCTTGCATACTAAGATAAACTAAGTTCCTACTTTCTTTTGGTACCCTGCTCCAGCCTCTATTTGTTGAACCTATTGTTCCATCAGCGTTTATCCAATAAAAGTTATCTGAATAGACAGCTTTACCATTGGCTATTTCTAGGCCTAATGGAGAAAAAGCAGGTAAGTTTAATTCAGTATCAGCATAAACCGAGGTGAATGAAAAAAATAAAAATAAAATTAATAATTGTTTAAGTCTCTTAATAAATTTAAGCATTTTCTTCCCATAATCTAGTCTATATATCATACAAAATTTTTTTTTGTTTTTATACTGAATAAAAGTTTATATACTAAATTCAATGCAAAAGTGTTTATTAATATTAACATCGATAATTCTAATCAGTTGTGAATCTTTAAATGAACTAAATTCTGATTCATATTCAGGTGTTGCTACACTTGATAGGCAACAAGTAAAAGATTGGGATTGCGTATATCTCTACAATACTAATATAACCGAAACTGGATGGAGCACATCTTCTGCAACTGCTAATGCAATTGGGGTACTAAAGAAACAAGCAATGGTAGCTAAAGGTAACGCAATAGTGATTACTGATGTTTACCCTACTTCTGAATGGAATAATAGTGGATATGAAGTTGATGCAGCGGGAGTTTCTGTAGAAGTTTACAATTGTCCGTTCACTTACAATTCTTCTGAAAGTGAATAGACTTTTAGAAGTTTCCTGATCCAAGCTACATGATAAAAAATTGGGAAAAAATTGGTACTAGGTTCTTAATTGAAAATAAAATCTTTAAATTGAGAGAAGATCGAGTTATTTCTCCGAAGAAAAAATCTGAACACCCTGTTTGGGTGATTGATACCCCAGATTGGGTAAACATTATCCCTATAACCAGCAATAATGAGGTCATTCTTATTAATCAACATCGATTTGGGACTGAAAAACTTTGCTTAGAAGTTCCTGGAGGAATGGTAGATGAAGGAGAAGATCCCATGGATGCTGCTATTAGAGAACTCTCTGAAGAAACAGGCTATACCAGCTCTAAAATTATAGAGATTGGAAGAGTTGAGCCCAACCCTGCCCTGATGTCTAACCATACCTATTCCTATCTTGCTTTAGACGTATGCCAGACAGAAGAACAAAAATTAGATGGCATGGAAGATATAGAAATATTAAAAAAACCCATAGATGAGATTCCTTTATTGATAGAAAAAGGAGAAATTGAACACGCTTTAGTTATTTGCGCCTTTTATTTCTATAACCAATATTTATCAAAGGCATAATAAAGTTTTATACTCTGTTTGGTAATGACAGAACCTTCTCAAGACTCAGTAAAAGGAAATCTTTTATATTTTTCCCCTAGCGAACAGGAACCTTCCTATTTTACAGATTCTCTTTTGTATATTTGCGATCATGGTGATTTGGGAGCGCTTGGACTGATCATAAACCGACCTTTAAATCTTAAGCTTAAAGATCTATTCAATAGCATGGATATTACTAAAAATTCAAAAGCGGAAGGAAATGTCTATATGGGTGGCCCGGTAAACCCAGGGGCTATTTTTATACTTCATTCTTCTGAGAAGAAGTGGGATTCCACGATGGAGGTATCTAAAGACATTTCTTTAAGTACCTCGGAAGATGCAATTAAATCTATTGCTAATAATGAAGGGCCAAAAGATTATCTGATGACTTTAGGTTATTCAGGTTGGGGTGTTAACCAACTAGAGTCGGAGCTAATAGAAAATGCCTGGGTGGTTATTCCTGAAAATAAGGATGTTATTTTTAACCCAGACCCAAGAAGACAGATGGAAGAACTATCTAAATTTGTGGGGTATGATGTTAGGATGATTAGCCCTGATTTTGGAAATGCTTAAATGATTAAAGTTAGACTCTATTTATTATTAATTTTTCTTGCAACAGTAGGATGCTCAAGTTCAGTTAGCGATTTTGAAGACAAGATTGAAGCCAGGGTTCTTGAGAATAATGGCGAAATGACTTCTTTAGAAATAAAGGCAGCAGCCGTTTATTTAGATGCTTGGAGTAAAGAGGATTTTTATCAAGATGATATAGATAAGTTTAAAGAAGCAGATAAAGTTGTATTTCCTGATAAAGACTTAATACTTTTCACTGGAAGTTCTAGTATTAGATTTTGGAGCACCCTTAAAGAGGATATGGCTCCACATAAAGTTTTAAACAGGGGATTTGGAGGGGCACACATAGCGCATGTCAACTATCACTTTGACGAAATAGTAACACCCTATAAACCTAAAGCCATTGTTTTCTTTTGTGGTACAAATGATCTGTCAGCATTTAAACCTCCGCAAGAAACGTTTGAAGACTTTAGTGCTTTTTTCTCAAGGATCAAAAATGAATTGCCAGGAACTAAATTAATAGTGATAGGTGTAAAACCTTCAACAGCTAGGGCTTATTTAGTCCCAGAAGAGCAAGAATTCAATAGCCTACTCTCTAATCTTGCAAAAGAAGAAGACCGATTATCTTATGTAAGTGTTTGGAACCCAATGCTTACTGATGAAGGTAAAGCGAACCCAGATCTATTTGTTGAGGATGGACTTCATATGAATGAAAAGGGCTATGAAATATGGACCAGGCTAGTTAAACCTGAATTAGATAACCTTAATCTTTAGGAAGAAGTCCTAGCATCTTATAACCCAAAAAATCGTCCGATATCTTTTCTTTAGGAGCACTTGGAAGGGATTTTATAGGGTAAGCCAATGGTGTCACCTCGCTCCTAATAGCCTGACCTACCTTGATGCCCGGTCTATCTACGCTAAAGTGAAATTTATCGTCACTCCTCTTGCTTCCATCTTCAAAAAATATAACTGTATGAACAATCCTATCTTCTTTTGAATTATTGGGTTTAGCTCTATGGAAAGTTAAGCCATGATGAAAGGATACATCTCCAATGTTTAGATTTTGATATTCAACTTCACTGTCTTTAATTTGAGGTATATCTTTTAGTTCTGAATCATCAACTTTTCCAGAAAAAATATTAATAAATTGACTTTCTTTTATTTGATGTGATCCAGGATAAAACCCCAATTGACCATTCTTCTCTGATACGTCGCAGAAAGGGATCCATGCTGTAATGGTATTGGTTTCTTTTATTGGCCAATAAGGCTGATCATGATGAGGATCAGTTTCTCTACCTCCAGCTTCTTTAACTAACGCCTGGTCATGCCAAACTCTCAACTTGTTCACTCCTAACAAGTTAGAAGCTATCTCGCCTAACCTTTGATCAAAGGTCAATTCTCTTATCGCAGGATAATCTTCCCATAAATTCTGACATTGAATAAAGGATTGTTCATATTCACTCTTGTCGTCTAAAGGCCTTAAATCGTGTTGCTTCCTTTCCTTGATAGCATCTTTAATGACTTCTCTGTAAAATTCTATTTCTGATAAGGTAAAAACATCAGGAACAGTCACGAAACCTTTGTCTTTAAATTGTTTTATTAAATCTTTACGCATGCTCAAAAAACTAAGAACAGTTAAATATAAGAATAGTATAAAGCTATTTTTATTAATCTGTGCATCTCTAATTTCTACTCAAGCCCTTACAGATAACATAGTTGATGCTAGTGATTCAAGAATTGAGATATTAACAGAATCAACTTCTATCACTCCTGGAGATGAACTGCTTATAGGATTTAAATTTACTTTATATCCAGGGTGGCATACCTACTGGGAAAATCCTGGAGATGCTGGAGAAGGTGCTTCAATTAAATGGAATTTACCTAATGATGTTAGTGCCTCAGAAATTTTATGGCCGGGACCTCAAAGAATCCCCGTTGAGCCTCTGATGACTTTTGGTTATGAAGATGAAGTGGTGCTACTGACAAAAATATACACTTCCGAGGCTACGATAGTTCCTTTAAATCTAAATGCATTGGTTAGTTGGTACACCTGTAAGGAAATATGCATACCTCAAGAAGCTGAGGTTAGTATCCCAATAAAACTAGGAAATAAAACCCCTTCTGTCTCAAAAGCAATTTTAGACCAGACGCTAAAAGAAGTTCCTATTCAATTCGAAGGTACTTATAGGGTACAAAGGCTTGAAGATTCATATATTCTTCAAGGTCAACTGGAAAACCAAGATCAATATGATTCTATTTATTTCTTTCCTAAAGATTACGGTTTAACTGACTACACAAAAGATCAATTCTACGAAATTAATAAAGATAGTTTCAGTTTACAAATAAAAGCTGCGGAGATAGGAATTGAAAATAGAACTTTTGAGGGAGTTATAGCTATAAATAAGGGTGAAGCAGTTTCTTTTATTGAAATTAATTACCCTTTGAAAGCAAAACCTATTTCTCAAGAATTTAATATATTTACCTTAATTTTCTTTGCTTTCTTAGGTGGTCTTATCTTAAATATAATGCCGTGCGTATTTCCAATTCTCTCAATAAAGATATTAAGATTCGTTGAGCAAAGTGGAGACTCGACTTATAAAACCATGCAACAAGGCTTACTTTTCTCATTAGGTGTTATTGTTAGCTTTTTAGCAATAGCTGCTTTGCTAGTCTCACTGAAGTCTGGAGGAGAATCGATCGGATGGGGTTATCAATTGCAATCTCCTATTGTTGTTTCATTATTAGTTTATTTATTTGTAGTCCTTGGTTACATTTTTATGAGTAATATGGTTCTAGGGACTAGTTTAGCTAGACTAAGTTCTATTTCACTAGGTAAAGGCGACTCAATTGAATCCTTCTTAACTGGCGTGTTAGCCGTAATTGTTGCTTCCCCATGCACTGCCCCGTTTATGGGTTCTGCAATTGGTTTTGCCCTATTGCAACCTAGTTTTTATTCAGTCCTAATCTTTTTAGGTCTTGGTATAGGATTTTCACTGCCATATTTGGTGTTAAGTGCAAAACCATCCCTGCTTAGTTTTCTTCCAAAACCAGGTCAATGGATGGAAACTTTTAAGCAATTTATGGCCTTCCCTATGTGGGCTTCAGCGCTTTGGCTGTTATGGGTCCTTAGCAGCCAGGTCAATAATCAAGAAGTTATTCAAGTCTTACTAGGATCTCTATTGATAATCATAGGCCTCTGGCTTGTTGAAAAAAATAACTCGAAAACTAATTGGATAAGATGGATTGTTCGTCTGCCCTTTATATTACTTTTAATTTTTTCTTTGTGGTTAATCCCTACTTCTTATAGCGACTTGGATGAGTCTAAACAAAATCAATTAGCCTACTCTCCTCAATTACTAGAAGATCTAAGAGAAGAAAATGCTCTAGTTTTTCTTAACTTCACAGCAGACTGGTGTATAACTTGCAAAGTTAATGAGTCTGTAGCTTTAAAAACTTCGAAAGTACGTAAATTACTTACTGACAAGGATATCACTTATATAGAAGCTGATTGGACAAGAAAAGATCCTGTTATTTCTTCAGCGCTAGAAGAATATGGACGAACTGGCTTGCCTTTATATCTTCTGTTCCCTTCAAAAGGAGATCCCTTGATCTTGCCTGAAATACTCACTGAAGATATATTATTATCATACTTAAATGAGGTTCAGTAATATGAAAAGTTTTTTAATCTCTATTTTGTTCATATTTACAAATGCTTGTATTGCTTTTGTAGAAATAGACTCTGCAGCTCCTAACTTTGAACTATTAGATACTTATGGAAATGAAATCTCTTTAGAATCCTTTAAAGGGAAGAAAGTTGTTCTTGAATGGACTAATCATGGCTGCCCTTTCGTAGCCAAACATTACAAGACAAAAAATATGCAATCTACGCAGCAATTAGCTGAAAACGAAGATGCAGTCTGGTTAAGCATAATTTCTTCTGCTCCGGGAACTCAAGGATATGTAACTAAAGAAGAAGCAAATAAACTAACAGTTACCAGAGAGGCATCTCCATCTCATGTTTTACTTGATCCAACAGGTAAGGCAGGGAAGCTATATAGCGCAAAAACTACACCTCATATGTATGTTATCGATGAAAAGGGTATTCTTAAGTACCAAGGTGCAATTGATGACGCTGGAGGCAGAGGGTTTATGTTTAAAGACCTACTTAAAGCTAAAAACTACGTTAAGAATGCTATTAATGAGTTAAATTCAGGACAGAAGATATCTGACCCAATAACTAAGCCCTATGGGTGTTCTGTTAAATACGCTGGATAGAAATCTTATTCTGGGGCTTTAAATACAGATCCTAGCTTCTGACCTAAAGACATATCGCCTGAGAATTTAACTTTCCCTTGCATGAAAGCTCCCATTGCAGCTTGTTGGTCACCTGAAAAAACTTTTTCCATTGTTTCTTCACTATCAAAAGTTAAAGATAAACCAGCATTATCATGCTCTCCTTCTTCAACATTTAATGAACCATCATTTATATCAACAAAAAAGTTAGTCAAATCTTCAATATTGATTTGAATAGTTGCTTTAATACCTTTAGCGCCTTCTGGATCAAACGCCTCTTCTAACCCTTTCTTTAAATCTTCAAAAGTTGCCATAATTATTCATCCTATGATTATTTACTCACTAATCTTCTCAGAATTAGTTCTATTAAACTAGGGAAATATAAAATTTAATCTTAAAATATATTAATTATGGAAAAAATTGAGTCTAGTGGAGTTCCTGAAGATAGAGACGTAAGTAAAACTTCTAAAGAAGAATTCTCATCTACAGTTAATAGACAAAAGGGTCGGGTATCTAGAAAACTTGTTGAGAAAAATTTATATATTTCAAAAGAACAAAAAAAATCTTGGAATGAAGAAGGTTACATACTTTTAAAAGGGTTTTGTTCTGAAAAATTTTGTGATCAATTAAATCAGGAAGTTATTGAAATAATTCATTCCATTGTTAAAAAAGAAGATGGATTTAGCCATGCTTATGCTGGAAATGGTCATTTAGCTATAAGAGAAATGAAACCAAACCAAAATGCTAAAAATATCGAAGATGAAATCTCAAAATTATTTCGAATACATTCAACTGGTTCATTTAAAGAATTCATTCATAGAGAAGACTTGTTAGATATATTAGAGGATTTGCTGGGTGGTGATATTGACTGTTTCTTAAGTCAATTTATATTTAAGAATCCTGGGGCGTGGGGTCAACCTTGGCATCAAGACTCTTCTTATTTTCCTTTCGATAGAGAACCTCAGGTAGGAGTTTGGATAGCGACTAGTAAAGCGACTTTAGAAAATGGTTGCTTAGTTGTATTACCAGAATCTCATTTAGAGCCATTACACGAGCATTTACCCGATGAAAGAGAAAATTCTAATTACGGTTATACAGAAATTAAAGACCATGATTTTTCTAAAGAAATACCCATGCTGCTTGATAAGGGAGATGTGTTGATTTTTCATAGCTTCTTAATGCACAAGTCCTACGACAATAAATCTACTGAAAGAAGAACTGCCATGGTCTACCATTTTGCTGAAACAGGTACAAATTTTGGTGACCTAGACAGTCCAACTAATGAATGGATTTCTGTAAGAGGCAGGGGCTTACTTAATGAATAAAGTTCTGAAGTTTTTTGGTTACCTACTTTTATTTATACTACTGATAGTTACGTATGTCTTCATCTCTTCATCTGGACTTATAGGAAATTTACCTCAAGATTACAAAGTAATTGAATCTCCTCGTCCTCAAGTAAAGGACTCTGCAAATACTAATCAAATATTTTTTGGAGACTTACACGTCCATACGACTTTTTCACAAGACGCTTTTTTATTTAGTCTCCCTGTAATTCAAGGTGAAGGAGCGCACCCTCCTGCTGATGCCTGTAATTTTGCTAGATTTTGCTCCTCTTTAGATTTTTTCTCTATTACTGACCACGCCGAAGGCCTGACAAAGGAGATGTGGCAAGATACAGTTAATTCGATAAAAAATTGTGATGATGTATCTAATGACGAGCAAAAAGATCTTATAGCATTTGCTGGTTGGGAATGGACCCAAATGGGTCCTACGCCTGAAACGCATTATGGGCATAAAAATGTAATCCTAAGAGACTTAGATAACCTGCCTGAAAAACCAATTGGTGCTGGTTTAACTGGGCTTGATTTAATGATTAAACATTACGCCGCCCCCCTTATCCCTTTAATTTTCGATTTTCCACCCGAGCAAATTGACTTTGATTTTCTAAAATACAGAAGTACAACATATGCTGAGCCCTTTTGTGTTGATCTTAAAGATAACCAGAATGTTAAATGCAAAGAAAAAGCTGAAAATCCGAAAGAGTTATTTAAAAAGCTTGATGAATTGGAACTAGAAGCCCTAGTTATACCTCATGGCACTGCTTGGGGTATTCACGCTCCAGCAGATTCAAACTTAAGTTTCCAATTGCTTAATGATCAACACGATCCTGAAAAACAAAGATTAATAGAAGTTTATTCTGGTCATGGTAATTCTGAAATCTTTAAAGACTTTAAGCATGCTATAAAACTTGATGATGGTACTTATAAATGTCCTGATCCAACTGATGACTTCGAACCTTGTTGCTGGAGAGCAGGAGAAATTATTAAGCAAAGGTGTGAAAATAAAGAAGATGCATCATGTATAGCTGAAGTTAATAAAGTTAAATATGAATTTGCTAATAATGTTTCTGGATTACTAAGATTTGGATTAGTTGAGAATACTACTCCTGAAGATTGGATGCAGTGTGGTCAACTTAAAAATGAATTCTTACCAGCATATACCTATAGACCAGGAATGAGTGCTCAAGCTGCTCTTGCTTCCGAAGTGAAGCAAGGCAATCTTATAAATTCTTTTAAATTAGGTCTTATAGGCTCAACAGATAATCATAAAGCTAGGGCAGGTTCTGGCTATAAAGAATTTGCAAGAAAATCCATGGGAGATTCTTGGGGAGCTAAAGATAACTTAACCTGGCTCTTGCCACCTGAGAGAGGGGCCTCATTTTATTCAACCGGAGGTTTGGTGGCTGTTCATGCGACTAAGTTAGACAGAAATGAGATCTACAATTCACTTTACGAAAGAGAGGTATATGCAACTTCAGGGGAAAGAATATTGCTCTGGTTTAACTTATTAGATAATCAAAAGGGGACAATACCTATGGGCAGTGAATATTTAATGTCTAAAAACCCTCAATTTGAAGTCAGAGCGATAGGATCTTTCAAACAAAAACCGGGTTGTCCTGATTATGTTTATAACGCTATGGATCCTGATGAAATTTCTAGACTATGCTTAAACGAATGTTATAACCCAGGAAATGAAAGGCACAAGATAGACAGAATTGAAATAGTCAAAGTCACTCCTACCACTCAATTAGATTTACTTTCTAAGAATATTCAGGACCCTTGGAAAGTAATTTTATGCGAAGATAAAGGTGAAGGATGTTCAGTTTTCTTCTCTGACGATGAATATGCTTTAAACAATGAAAACTCTTTATATTACGTTAGAGCTATACAGGAAGAAACAGATACTGTTGGAGGAGACCCTTTAAGATGCGAATTAAATGAATCAGGTGAATGCATTAAAATAAGACCTTGTTATTCAAGTGGGTCCAAGTTTGATCCTAAAGATGATTGTTTAGCGCCTGCAGGAGAGAGGGCATGGTCTTCTCCTATTTTTTTAACCCATCCAATGTCTATGTATTAATGTTATGATGCTGCTTGTGAAGCAAGAAAAACTACATGGATTTTAGCGGTAGTCATATTCTTTCCATAGACCAGTTCAGTCGCTCGGATGTCGAGAAGTTATTTACCATTGC
The DNA here is from genome assembly GCA_902554355.1 of uncultured SAR86 cluster bacterium. GTDB lineage: Bacteria > Pseudomonadota > Gammaproteobacteria > Magnimaribacterales > Magnimaribacteraceae. The sequence goes on from CACDOC010000001.1 coordinate 74,272, forward strand.
TGATAGTTTAGAGCCCTACTCTTCGAAAAATAAAGTAACTCGTGTTCTTGAAGGTGCAATATTAGGCAACATGTTCTTTGAGCCAAGCACAAGAACAAGAATTAGTTTCGGGGCTTCATTCAATCTATTAGGTGGGAATGTAAGAGAAATAACTGAGGTAAGCTCTTCATCTCTTGCTAAAGGAGAGTCATTAGTTGATACAGCGAAAGTTTTAAGTGGGTATAGCGATGTAATTGTAATGAGACACCCGGAAGAAGGATCTGTGCAAAGATTTGCTGAAGCCAGTAGGGTTCCAGTAATAAATGGAGGGGATGGCTCTAATGAACATCCTTCTCAAGCTTTGCTTGATCTTTTTACTATAGAAAAAGAACTATCTCAAAATAATAAATCTATTGATGGGTTAAGAATTGCTCTAGTAGGAGATCTTAAATTTGGACGAGCAGTACATTCTCTTTGCAAAATACTCTCCCTTTATAAAGATGTAACAATAAATCTAATTTCTCCAAAAGAATTAAAACTTCCTGATAATCTTGTTAAACAACTCACTACAGCAAATATAATTCTGAATGAAACTGAGAATATGGAAGAAGGTATCTCAGAAGTCGATATTATTTATGTCACCAGAATCCAAGAAGAAAGATTTAAGAATAAGAAAGACGCAGAGAAATACAAGGGCTTAATGAGCCTTAACCAGTCAATATATACTGCAAATTGTGAACCTAACACTGTCATTATGCACCCTCTCCCTAGAGATTCTAGGAGCGATGCAAACGAACTTGATTCAGATCTTTATGAAAATCCTAATCTTGCAATATTCAGACAAGCTGATAATGGTGTAGTTGTAAGAATGGCTTTATTTGCCCTAGTTCTAGGTGTGGAGAATCAAATAGATAAATTCTCTAAACCAGTAAATTGGAAAATTAACCGAGACCTTTAAGAGAAACTTCTAAATCTTGAATCAAATCATCTAAAGACTCAATTCCTACAGAAAGCCTAACCAAACCATCACCTATTCCAAGTTGTTCCCTTATTTCAGTTGGAACTGAAGCATGAGTCATGATTGCAGGATGTTCGATTAAGCTTTCAACTCCACCCAAACTTTCAGCTAATGAAAATATCTCAGTTCTTTCAAGAAAAGTTTTAGCAGAATCGAGGCCTCCTTTAAGTATCAAAGTTAACATTCCTCCATATCCTTTCATTTGTTTATTAGCAATGTCATGATGAGGATGACTTTTTAAGCCAGGATATATGACCTTTTCTATTGCCTTTTGATTCTCTAAGTAAGATGCTATTTCCATGGCATTTTCACAATGCCTTTCCATTCTGACAGCAAGCGTTTTAAGGCTCCTTAGAAGTAAAAAAGAATCGAAAGGATTCATGATTGCTCCTACCGCGTTTTGTAAATAAAGAATCTCATCAGCTAATTCAGGTTTTTGATTTGAACAAATCACTACTCCTCCAATTAAGTCTGAATGTCCGTTCAAATATTTCGTAGCTGAATGTACGACGATATCAAATCCTAGCTCCAAAGGGTTTTGTACATAAGGAGAACAAAAGGTGTTATCACACACTGAAATCAGATTGTTCTGCTTAGCAAATTGGGCAAGTTCTTCTAGATCAACTATTTTTAAAAGCGGATTAGTAGGTGACTCAACCCAAATCATTTTCGTATTAGGTTTAATTGCTGACTTGAGATTTGATAAATCACTTAAATCAGAAAAGGTAAATTCAAGTCCGGCAGATCTTTTTCTTACATCTTCGAAGAGCCTATAAGTTCCTCCGTATAAGTCATCCATAGCTAATACATGATCGCCAGAATTTAGTACTTCTAATACAGTAGAGCATGCCGCCATTCCAGATGAGAAAGCATAGCCAAAAGAGCTACCTTCAAGATCAGCAATGCATGATTCAAGAGCTTTTCTAGTAGGATTTATGCTTCTAGCATAATCATACCCTTTATGAACTCCAGGACTATCTTGTACATAAGTCGAGCTAGTATAAATTGGTGTCATGATCGCTCCAGTAGTTGGATCAGGTTCTTGCCCTGCATGAATGGCTCTTGTTTCAAAACCTTGTTTATTCTTTTTATCCACCATCTTTAGTTTTGGTTTAATTTATTCCTATAATGATTGATTAGATCAACTTTTGTAATAAATCCTATAAATTTATCTTGATCATAAATGATTGCTACTTTTCCTTCAGACAGAATAGCTAAAAGTTCTTCGTTGCTTGCGTTTACCTGCAAGACATCTAGCTTATCTGTCATTATTTCTGTGACAGGATTAGAAAAAGCAGCTTGATCTTTGGCTACACTAAGAAGAAGATCCTCTTCATCTAAAATCCCAAGCAAATCTTCGCCATCTAAGACAGGTATTTGAGAAATATCTGCTGAACGCATTCTGTTATATGCAATTAAAAGAGTATTACTTGGAGATACTGTGATCATTTCTCCTTTATCAGCCCTTCTATTGATCAGATCACTTAAGTTACCTTCCTTTTCTTGATCCAACAAATTGTTGTCATGCAGCCAAGATTTATTGAAGGCCTTTGAAAGATATTTATTTCCTGTATCACATATAAATGTAACTACCTTTTTAGGTTCTTTTTGTTTCTGACACCATTTAATGGCTCCAGCTACTAAGGTTCCAGTTGAAGAACCTCCCAAAATTCCTTCCTCCTGGAGTAAAACCTGCAAAACTTCAAAAGCTTCTTTGTCAGTTACTGTTACAGCATCATCTATTAAGGATAAATTTAAATTATCAGGAATAAAATCTTCCCCAACACCTTCTACCAACCAACTACCACCATCGTAGGAATAACTACCTTTAATAACAGCATCAGCAACAATCGAGTTTTCAGGATCGGCAGCCACGATGCTTATAGATTCATCTTGTTCTTTAAAAAATTCAGCTAAGCCAGTTATGGTGCCTCCAGACCCTACTCCAGCAACTACAGCGTCTAAATCCCCATTCATTTGATCCCAAATCTCTGGAGCTGTTGTTGTTCTGTGTGCATAAGGATTTGCAGGATTAGAAAATTGATTAGCTAAGAAACTACCAGGAGTCTCACTAGCTACCTTTCTTGCTACATCGTGGTAATACTCTGGATGGCCCTCAGGAACATCAGATCTAGTTAGTATAATTTCCGCTCCTAGTCCTTCAAGATGTAATATCTTCTCTCTGCTCATCTTGTCTGGAATAATTAAGATAATTTTGTAGCCTTTAAGTGCAGCCACTAAAGCCAAACCAATTCCAGTATTTCCAGCAGTAGCTTCAATGATAGTACCTCCTTCTTTTAGTTCACCGGATTCCTCTGCTTGTTCTATTATCGACAAACCTATCCTGTCTTTAATGGAGCCTCCAGGATTTTGAGATTCTAATTTAACAAATAACTCGCAAACTCCTGTATCCACAGAAGAAAGTTTAAGCATAGGAGTATTCCCAATTAAATTTAGTAAAGAAGTATTAATATCCATATAAATTACAGTATAGCTTTCAAAAGTTACTTTAGAAATGTTTAGAGACTTATTGACCCTTGAATTTTCTATAATAATATATAAAAAAAATTTAAGGGCAATTATGGAAGATAAAAACGCAAAGCAAAAAGAATTCTGGTCTGGAAAAGGTGGTGATTACTGGGTAGTAAAGCAAAATGAAATGGACGTAATGCTTAACCCTTTAGGTGAAAAAGCTCTAGCAAAATTAGATTTAAGAATTGACTCAAAAGTTTTAGACATAGGGTGTGGGTGTGGTGCAACAACTATAGACATAGCTACGAAAGTTCCTGAAGGAAAGGTAACCGGTTTAGATATTTCAGTTCCTATGCTTGAACAGGCTAAATCAGAAGCGATAGAACGAGGTCTTACAAATATTGATTTTAAAGTTGTTGATGTACAGATAGATCAATTAGTAACCGAGAAGTATGATTGCGTGTATTCAAGGTTCGGGGTTATGTTTTTCGAGGACCCTTTCGAGGCTTTCAAGAACATTTTCTCTTCAGTTAAGGAAGGAGGAGAATTAAGCTTTGTTTGTTGGCAAGACCCAACCTTAAACCCTTGGCAAAGTTTATCCATCAAAGTAATTAAAGAATACCTGGACATTCCTTCTCCTCCTGAAAGAAGTCCTGGTCCATTTGCTTTTCAAGAACAGGATTACGTAAAAGACATTCTTACTCAATCTGGTTTTTCTGAAATTAATTTCGATAACAATCAAGAAGACATAACTATGTTCTCTGGAAAATCCTTACAACAAGCTTCGGAAGATTATTTGGCTATCAATCCTGTTGTTACGGAGATGCTTAAAGACTCTCCAGATAATCTTAAAGCTGAAATAGTTGAATCTTTGAAGGAAGCTTTCTCTGAATTCCACAAAGGTGATGGCCTACTATTCCCAAGTGCTACTTGGATAGTTTCTGCAAGTAAATAAAAAATCTACTAATAGATCTTAACCAAATTTACAAAAGGTTAACTTATTTCCGTCTAAGTCTCTTACATACGCTCCGTAAAAAGTCGGTACCCTTTGTCCTGGCTCTCCTTCATCTGTAGCTCCAAGTTCAATTGCCTTCTTGTAAAGTGCATCAACGTCTTCTGTTGTCTCGAGCGTAATGCCAACCATACTACCATTACCAATAGTTGCCTCTTCTCCATCGTAAGGAACAAAAACTGCGAAATTTGTATCATCCCCAGGTATTGTCCAGAAAAAACTTCTCTCGTTAGGGCCAAAGCTAGTGACTCCTAGATCAGAAAAGAGAGCATCATAAAACTCTTTTGCTCTATTCAGGTCATTGGTCCCGACTGTGACGTATTTTGCTATTTTTCCTTTCATTAGTTTCTCCTTTATTTAATTAACTTTTATCTATATCTTTTCTGTTCTTAAATTCAAGTACAGTGGCATTAATACAATACCTAGGTAGTCCATTAGGACCGTCAGGAAATACATGGCCAAGATGTATATCAGAGGTCTTTGAGCGTATTTCTATTCTCCGCATACCGTAACTATTGTCTGCCTTCCTGTACACCGAACCATCTACTGGTTTAGTGAAAGACAACCACCCTGTTCCAGAATTGAATCTATCTCTTGTATCAAAAAGAGGGGCTCCGCTGAGTTTATCTACAAATACTCCATCTGGAGTATTTTTGAAAATTTCATATTCTTTACAAAACCTTGCATCAGTTCCGTCTTCAAATGCTACCTCGTAGGCTTCTGAATCACCAAGCTTAAAAAACCCCAGAGCTTTGTAGAATTCTTTGGGAGACATATACCCTTGATGTGCAAAAATTTCCTTACCTTCTTCCAAAAATATAATTGTAGGGGTTGCCCAGGTAGGAGTATCTATTTGTAGACTATCTAATTGAAGTGCCAATCTAAAATATATTGGAATGCTTCCCTGGTAATCCTCTGCGACCAAAGCTTTAAATTTTTCACAATAAGGGCAATACCCTTGCGGTTCTATAACTACTATGTTTTTTCCTTTTAAAAGTTCAGTATTATCCTTTCGTTCAATAGGATTATCTTTAGCGAATCTGATGCCAGTAGAATGATCTGGACAATAGCCATTAGGGTTTTTAGCAATATAATCTTGATGATAGGTTTCTGCTCTAAAAAACTCATCTAAAGATTTAACTACAGTTGCAATTTGTCCATATCCAGAATTAGTAAGTAATTGTTGGTATTCAAAAATAAGTTTCTCGGCAGTTCTTTGTTGCTCTTTATTGGTGTATAAAATTATAGATCTGTATTGCGTACCTATATCATTTCCTTGTTGATTTAATTGGGTTGGATCGTGAGATTCAAAATAATGTTCCAGCAGGTCCTTGGTAGAAATAATATTTTTGTTATAAGTTACTTCTACTACTTCAGCATGGTTATTGGGATTGAACTTATTGATATATTTAGTTATTTCTCTATAGGAAGGTCGGACTCCATACCCGTCTGCGTATCCCGAAACGGCATCTACGACTCCTGGTAAAGCCTCATAGCCCTTTTCGGCACCCCAAAAGCATCCAGAACCTAAGATAATCCTTTCTAAATGAGAAGTAGATTGATTAGATTGAGAAGCTATAGTAAAGCTCAGTAAGAAAAGAAATAATAAAGGAAGAAACTTCATTATGTCGCTTCAGAATCCCCAATTGTTAGACAATAGCCAGGAAATAGAAATCTTTAAGGCCCAAATAGATTGGGTTACTAATACCAAAAAGGTGCCAGTTGCTCCTAACATCCTAAATACACTTTCTGCCCCTGGTCTTGTTATCCCGTAAGCATGGGCAATTCTCGATAAAAGAAATACATCTCCAAGAATATAAAGTGCTAAAACAGGTATCTCTCCCACTATTTCTAATAAAGCTGACAGAATTAAAAAGAAAACCGCATTTTCAATTAAGTTTCCATGAGCTCTAGTTATTTGTAGCAGTTCAAAATTATCCCCTACTCCTATAGTGATATTTGCGTCTTTCGAGAATCTCTTTTGACCTGTCTTAATTCCTAGAAAAAGAGCTAAAACCGATAAAGAACCTGCATAAAATAAAGTGATCATAATCTTATATATATTTACTAAGTTATTAGTCTATTATTGTAGATGACTTAATGAAATTATAGGTAATTTATGAAATTTTTTTTAAGCTTACTTTTTCTTACTTTGTTGTTCAGTTGCTCAGTAGCAAGTCTTGCAAGTAGCACTGTTTCAACGGCAGCAAAAATTATAGAAGTTCCTATAAAGGCTATAGGTAAAGTTGTAACAAGGGATAGTGAAGAAGAAGAAGAAGAAGAAGAAGATTAAGAATTGGTAGACACGAGTGGACTCGAACCACCGACCCCCACCATGTCAAGGTGGTGCTCTAACCAGACTGAGCTACGTGTCTATAGTTTGAAAAAGATTATATAGAAAGGGCACTTAAAGTGCCCTTATCTTTTAGCAAGATCTTTTAGTCTTCAAAATCAGCTGCCTGAGTTTGATGCACTCCTCCGTAATTTGCTGGGGAATAGTGCTGGCTCTTTACTACCCAATTACCATTCTCCTTAACCCAGGTCATAGTCACTCTAGTGCGGTAATCAGAAGCGTTTCCTCCTGCTGTCACAACACCTTCAGCGTAAAACCTTGCTAATACGACATTCTCTGAAAGCTGTATAGCTTCAGGATAAAATACATTTGTTACTCCTCCTTGATCGAACTTTTCCCATTGTTCAACAGAAGGTATTTGTCTAGGTTTATGAAAACTACCGTCCGAGTTAGTACCATAAGTTCCCGTCTTGCTTTCTAACGCTACGACAGTTTCATAATCGTTATTATTCCTCGCTTCAAAATATTGATCTAATGCAGCTAATACATCCTTCTCTGACTTTAAATGTCCATCTGCGCTAACAAATGAGAGGAAGAATATGCTTAAAATTAAAATTACGTGTTTCATTTATTCTCCTAATTTATTATTAATACTCAGCTTAACAAATTATTTTTATTAATCAGCTTTATTTTTTCTATTTGCTATGTGAATAGCTTCTTTATTCACGGCTAAAGCTGCTTCATGTAATGCTTCGGATACAGTGGGATGACTAAATACAGTATTACCTAATTCTTTAGCAGTAGAACCAAATTTCATAGCTATAACCGCTTGCTGAACCAAATCAGCAGCTGACGGACCAAATACGTGAACTCCTAGGATTTCATCTGTTTCCTTATCAGCGATTACTTTAACGAAGCCAGTACTTTCTCCTGACGTAAGCGCCCTACCATTAGCAGCGAACGGAAAAGTTCCTGATTTAAAATCTGCCTTTTCTTTTTTTAATTCTTCTTCACTCTTCCCCACCCAGGCTACTTCTGGATGTATATATATTACGGAAGGAATGAGTTGATAGTTTAAATCTGTTTCTTTTCCAGCTATATTTTCAGCTACCATTATTCCTTCTTCTGAAGCTTTATGAGCAAGCATAGGGCCTCTAACTACATCGCCTATAGCATATATGTTTTTAACTGAAGTCTCACATCGATCATTTACAGAGATAAATCCATTTTCATCGATTAATAAATCACAATCCTTTTCTATAATATCTAAAGTATTTGGCTTTCTACCCGCAGCTACTATCAATTTGTCTACTTGTATATCTATGGAATCATCTTCGTGTTTGTAACGAATTTTTACTCCTTCTGAATCTGAACTTGCCTCAATTACTTCACTGTCTAAACAAATATTTAAACCTTGTGCTTTCAAAGTTCTTAACACATCTCTTGCTATCCTTTTATCTGCTTTAGGTAAAAATTCTTCCATAACTTCAATAATTGTTACCTCAGAACCAAGCCTTGCCCAAACACTACCTAACTCAAGACCTATAATTCCAGCACCTACTATCCCTAGTTTATTCGGAACAGTATCAAACTCTAGGGCACCTGAACTATCAACTATGTGTTCTTGATTGATAGAAGCAACGGGAATATCAACTGGAGAAGAGCCAGTAGCAATAATTATATGCTCAGCCTCAACTATCTCTAATTTACCATTATGAGTTACTTCAATTGTATTAGCTTTTTTTACTTTAGCTACACCGAAAATTGAATCGACCTTGTTCGCCTTAAATAAACCTGAAACACCTGAAGTGAGTTGCGAAACAATATCATTTTTTCTTTCCATCATCTTAGGAAGATCTAATTCGGGTTTATTTATTTTAATACCGTGACTTGAAAGTTTCTTTCGAGCTTCTATATATTCTTGGGATGAATCTAGTAGAGACTTAGAAGGAATACATCCTTTATTTAAGCATGTTCCTCCAAGTTGAGATTTAGATTCAGTGTCTGATTCTTTTTCTATGCAAGCAGTCTTAAGTCCAAGTTGAGAAGATCTAATTGCAGCAACATAACCGCCTGGACCACTACCTATAACTACGACATCGTACATATTTCACTCTTGTAGGTTTAATAATAGCATTTCTAATAGGATCTTTAGATTAGGGTCTTAATTAAAAGCAAAAAGGCCCTAAAAAGGGCCTTAAATACTGCAAAATTAGATTTAATCTCTAGTCACAACCGCTTCAGTACTTTGTCCTCCGCCGTATTTACCTAGCTCTTCTCTTGCAACCGTTCTTCTATGTACTTCATCAGGACCATCAGCAATCCTTAAGGTTCTCATATGAGCATACATACTAGCTAAAGGGAAATCTTGACTGACTCCGCCCCCACCGTGCATTTGTATAGCTCTATCTATCAACCTACAAGCTACTATAGGTACGTGCACTTTTATCTGTGCTATCTCACTCCTAGCAACTTTATTGCCTACGGTGTCCATTAAATGCGCAGCATTTAAAGTTAGTAGTCTTGAAGTCTCTATATCTATTCTACTTTCAGCTATATAGTCGTAGTTAGCACCAAGGCTAGATATTTTTTTTCCAAAAGCTATTCTTTCTTCAGACCTTCTGCACATAAGCTCAAGGGCTCTTTCCATAACACCAATGGTTCTCATGCAGTGATGGATCCTACCTGGGCCTAATCTTCCTTGAGCAATCTCAAATCCTCTACCTTCTCCTAACAGAAGATTTTCTTTGGGAACCCTCACGTCCTTAAATGAAACTCTTCCATGTCCATGAGGAGCATCGTCATAACCAAATACATGCATCATTTTTTCAATCTTTATTCCAGGAGTATCCATAGGAACTATAATCTGAGACTGACGCTGATGTTTTGGATTATCTGGGTTAGTCATACACATAAAAATTAGAACTTTACATCTAGGATCACCAGCTCCAGAAGTCCACCATTTTTCTCCGTTTATCACATATTCATCACCATCTAGAACAGCCGTTGTACATATATTTGTAGCATCAGAAGAAGCTACAGCAGGTTCTGTCATAGCGAAGGCAGATCTTATTTCTCCCTCTAAAAGAGGTTTTAGCCATCTCTCTTGTTGTTCTTCATTAGCATATCTTGCTAACACTTCCATGTTGCCAGTGTCTGGTGCAGAACAGTTAAAAATTTCAGAAGCTATTCCCGATCTTCCCATCAACTCAGCTAATGGAGCATAATCTAGGTTGCTCATGCTTTCACCCATAGGGTTTTCTGGTAAAAATAAATTCCAAAGGCCTTCTTCCTTAGCTATTTCCTTTTTATCTTCAATAATTTGAGGTATTTGCCATCTATCACCTTGCTCAGTAAATTCTTGCATTTGTTGCGCATAAATTTCTTCAGCAGGATAAATATGATCATCTAAGAACTTTGTAATCCTTAACTGAAGCTCTTGCGATCTATCTGAAAACTGAAATCCCATCTAACTTCTCCTTATAATTGATATGTATTACTGTTATTATGTAATATAAGTTTTATTTATATCTAATGTTAATGTTAGTACTGATAATAGTGCCATACATTAAGTTAGTCTAGGTTGATATTTACTCTAAAAACAATTTATAGAATTTCATGAACTTAAAAGAAACAGATCTAAACTTATTTAAAGCCTTTGACGTTATCTATACTGAAAAGAATCTAACCAAAGCAGGTGAAATCCTAGGAATAACACAACCTGCTGTAAGCAATGCCCTATCTAGACTAAGAGAGATGTTCAATGATGAACTTTTCATAAGATCTTCCAAAGGCATGCTACCCACTCCAGTGGCTCAAGATATTATTAAAGATGTAAGAGAGGCGTTGGGGTTAATGAATAAAACTATTGCACAAACCGACTCTTTTGACCCTAGCACTTCCGAAGTTACTTTTAAAATATCTATTGGTGATAGTTCCGAATATAGGCTTTTACCAATATTACTTAAGGAATTAGCAAAAGATGCGCCTAATATTTCAGTTGAAAGTTTTTTAATTCCTCGAAAAGAGACTCCAAAAGAATTGTCTGCAGGAAACGTAGATTTCTGCATAGATCCACCGGTACATACTGATTCTTTTTTAAGGCATAAAAAGATTTATGAAGATGATTACGTGCTTATAGCAAGAAAAGGTCATCCGATAATGAAAAAGAAAAAAATTAGCATGGATGAGTATTTATCTCTTTCCCATATACATGTTTCCAATAGAAAGTCAGGCATAGGTCTTGTTGATATGGCTCTAAACAGATTAGGGCATTCAAGAAAAATAACACTTAGGTCTCAGAACTTCTTAGTTGCACCTTTTGTTATTGAAAGATCAGACTTAGTAATTAGTACCACGAGAGGTTTTGCGAAACACAGAGGTTTAGAAGTAATGGAATTGCCCTTCAAAATTGATCCAATAGTTTTGCATCTGTATTGGCACGAATCAAAAGATTCTGATCCCTCTAATCAATGGATGAGGGAATTAATGCTTAAAACATACGGTCTAATAAATAAAACTTAGATGGTGCGGATGAGAGGACTCGAACCTCCACACCTTTCGGCACCAGAACCTAAATCTGGCGTGTCTACCAATTCCACCACATCCGCAAGTGGTGAGTATTATAGGCATCTACTCGTTTGATGTCGCCTCTTCAGAACCAATATTTAAAATTTCTAACTCTAAATCATTTAACTTATCTTTGAGAGATAATATCGACTGATTTACTTGATTTCGATAAAGGTCCATAGATTTAATTGCGTCCTCTAAATCAACCAATCTATCTTCGGTATCGTCATTCTCAGAAGAAGGGCTAACCATATCTAAAGATTGACTGAACTTTTCTTGCATTTTTTCAAGTTTAGAAAGCTCTAGATTTAATGATCTTTGTTTCGCTGATAATGTTTTATATTCTTTATCAAGAACTTGTAGAGTCTCTTCTATAGATTCTATGGAATTTAAATTCTGGGATATGCTCTTTCTATTCTTCTTATTACTTAAATCCCATAATTTCCTAATCTCCTTATTAATAAATTTTAAGTCTTGGGAATTTGTCTCCAGAAGATCATCAACTTTATTAGATTGAATTGAAATGCTCTCTTCTAACATACTAATTCTTTCAATAAAGCTTTTTCCAGCTTGCTGTTGACTTCCAGAAGTATTAAAAAACCACAGCCCCAATAAGATTAGTCCAATTGTGTTGACTATGGTTATAGTTGATGAAAACAGCATAGATCCGCCTTTAATTCTTCTTTGCCCTCTATTTGAGACAGCTTCTGAACGGACAGGCTTAATATCTTGGTTTTCTTCTTCTTTAGATTTGTTCATTATTAGGTATATTTTAGTCTTTCTTTCTATTTGATCGAAGATACAATAGAAGTTTATATTAAAAGTTAAACAATTAGGATTAGATTTAATTTAAGAGGAATTATATGAATTTTGAATTTTCAGGAGACCAAATGCAATTGAAAGATATTGCTAGGAAATTTTTAGAGAAAGAAGAATCAGTTAAAAGAGCCAGGGCAGTCCTGGAAGGCGAAGAGTCTTATGACAAAGATCTTTGGTCTCAAGTAGCTGAGATGGGCTTTACTGCTACTGCCATTCCTGAAGAATATGGTGGTTTAGGTTTAGGATATTTAGAACTTTGTGTAATAGCAGAAGAACTAGGAAGAAGTTTAGCTCCGACACCTTTTTCATCTAGTGTCTACTTGGCTACAGAATCTATTCTTCAATTTGGTTCAGATTCATTAAAACAAAACTATCTTCCCTCTTTGGCAAGTGGAGAAAAAATAGGTGCATTTGCTCACTCAGAATCAACTACTGCCCCAACTGAACAAAACATAACTTGCGAATTTAAAGATGGTTCTTTAAGCGGATCAAAAATTGCCGTAACTGACGGAGATGTAGCAGATTTTTATATAGTCTCTGCTAAGACAGGGTCTGAAATTGGGCTATTTCTTGTTGAGTCTTCAGCAGATGGAGTTGAAATATCTAGCCAACCTACTCTTGATCCTTCTAGATCTCATGCTTCCATAACATTTAAAAATGCTAAAGCTGAAGCATTAGACTCTGGATGGTCAAATATAACCACATTGCTTGATAGAGCTGCTGTTCTTTTTTCATTTGAACAACTTGGTGGCGCAGAAGCTTGCATGGATATGGCTAAAGAATACGCTATGGGTAGATATGCTTTTGGTAGATCTATAGCGTCCTTCCAAGCTATAAAACATAAATTAGCTGATATGTACATTGCAGTAGAGTTAGCAAGATCTAATTGCTACTACGGGGCTTGGGCTTTAAGTACGGACGCTCCGGAACTACCTACGGCAGCTGCAACTTGTAGGGTTAGTGCTAGTCAGGCTTATCATGAATGCTCTAAAGAAAATATACAAACACATGGCGGAATGGGTTTCACTTGGGAATTTGATTGTCATCTCTATTACAGAAGATGCAGACAACTGGCTGCGAACATAGGAAGCCAATCAATTTGGAAAGATAAACTAATTAGCTCCTTAGAGAGAGCTAATCAAATATAGGAGAAAATTATGGATTTTAACGATACTCCAGAAGAAGCTAAATTTAGAAAAGAAGCTTATGAATGGCTAAAGGCCAATGCCCCTTTAAAAGAAGGTCCAAAAGACGGCTGGAGAGCAGCTTCTGAAGAAGAAGGACTTAAAGAGGTTAAAGTTTGGCAGAAAAAATTACATGAAGCTGGTTGGGCATGCATGCACTGGCCAAAAGCTTATGGCGGACGTGAATCTACTCCTATTGAGAGAGTTATTTGGGGACAGGAAGTTTCTAAATTTAAAGTTCCTGGTGGCTATCTTGAGATCGGCCAAGGGATGGCTGGACCTGTAATGATGATGTACGCAACCGATGAACAAAAAGAAAGATACCTTCCTCCTTTGGCAACTGGTGAAGAAATATGGTGTCAGCTTTTTAGTGAGCCTGCTGCAGGATCAGATGTTGCTGGAATTAAAACAAAGGCTGAATTAGATGGAGACACCTGGACAATCAATGGTCAAAAAGTATGGACTTCAGGTGCTCATTTTAGCGATTACGGAATTCTAGTTACTAGAAGCGATCCTTCTGCACCCAAACATAAAGGTTTGACCTTCTTCTTTGTTGATATGAAATCTCCAGGTATTGAAGTAAAACCAATAAAACAAATATCTGGTGGTGCGAACTTTAATGAAGTTTATTTCACTGACGTAAAAATACCTGATAGCCAACGATTGGGTGCTATTGGAGATGGTTGGAAAGTTTCTCTTACAACATTAATGAATGAAAGGCTTGCAGTAGGTGATGCATCAGGACCTGATTTTGAAGAAGCTTTCTCTCTTGCAAGAGGTCAAGATCTAAATGGAAAACTAGCAATTGAGAATGATGCGGTAAGAGAAAAACTAGCAGATTGGTATTGCCAACAGAGTGGTTTAAAGTATGCCAAATATAGAAACATTTCAGCTTTATCTAGAGGAGAAACGCCAGGCCCTCAATCTTCAATAACAAAAATTGTTAGTGGTAATAAATTACAAGAAGTTGCTAATTTTGGCCTAGATATCTTAGATTCTGCCGGAATAGTGAGGAGTGATGAAGAAGGTGCTGAACAATCTATGTATCAATATGGATTTTATGGTGCTGCTGGAATAAGGATTGCTGGCGGAACAGATGAGATACTAAAAAACATCATTTCAGAACAAGTTTTAGGGATGCCTCAAGACATGAGAGCAGATAAAGGCATTCCGTTCAACGAAATACCGACAGGAAATAAGTAATTCTCTAAAAGACAATCAATCAGCAAGCTCTTTCTTAAACCTTGAGTTTGCTGATCTGTCTTGGGAAGATAATTTTCCTTTATCTAAATTCTACGATGACCTCTATTCTTCAAAAAATGGAGCCTATGAAGAAGCAAAACATGTATTTATTAAGGGAAATTCACTTAAGGAGAAATTCAGAAATCTAAAAGCTGAAGAAAATTTTTCTATAGTGGAAATAGGATTCGGAGTCGGAATAAATTTCCTAGCTACTTGCGAAGAATGGTTGAACGAAAGCAAAAGTAAAAAACTTTTACAATATATAGCATTTGATAAAGCTTTATTTAGCCTAAAACAGTTCGAAAAAGCGATAGGGCATTACCCAAACCTAAAAAATTTTTCGAACGAATATATAAAAGAATATCCCTACAATATTGCAGGAACTCAAAGAATCTCCCTTTTTGAAAACAGAATCTCTCTAACTTTAATTCTTGATGATATACAAACTTCATTGTCTTACTTCAACAATGCTTCTGATATAGATGCTTGGTATTTAGACGGTTTCTCACCAGATAAAAACCCTGATATGTGGTCTAAAGAGATTTTTAGACAGATCTATCGTGCAAGCCACAAAGATTCTACATTTTCAACCTATGCATCAGCAAGATTAGTCAAAGACAATATAGAAAATTCTGATTTAACTTACAAAATAGCTGAAGGTTTTGCTAATAAGAAACACATGCTAAAAGGGACGGTTAAAACTAATAAAACTAAAGGATTAATTAAACAAAAAAAGGTAGCTATTATTGGATCAGGAATAGCCGGGTCTACTCTAGCCTATACGTTAGCCGAGAGAGGTCACAAAGTAGATCTATATGAACAAGATGAAGAAATCTGCTCGAGAGCGTCAGGAAATGATCTATTAATAACTTACCCCCGATTGTCTGCATTCGATTCGCCATACGCTAGATTTTGTATACATTCTTTCCTATTTGCCTCATCTTTTTATGATCGCCTAAAAACAATAGCCTGGAATAGATGTGGAGTATTACTTTTAAATCATGATGATTCTTCTCTTAAAAGACAAGCCTCTCTTTTAAATGCTAGATCTGATGACAAATTATTCGAAGCATTAAGTTGTGAGGAAGCTAGTAAAAAAGCAAATTTAAAACTAAATAACGGAGGAATGTTTTTTAAGAAAGGTGGATTTATTGAACCTAAAATATTATGTCAAAGGTTACTGACCCATAAAAATATAAATCAAATCCTATCAACCAAGATAGAAAAATTAGATTCCGATGGGATCAATCATAAGATTGTTACTAACGGGAAAGTTATTGAATACGAAGAGGTTTGCTTATGCGCAGGACACACTTCTAAAGAATTGATAGATTTAAATGGTCTAAGTTCTAAAAGAGGACAAATCTCTTATGTGGATAGTTCAAATGATTTTGAGAACTTAAAATTTCCTATTTGTGGAAGTGGTTATTTCTCTCCGAAGGTAAATGGAACTCACATTGCAGGTTCTTCTTATAGCGACATAAAGAATGGCGATATTGATGAAGAAGAGCATAAAAGTAATATGGAAAAATTAAAAACGATACATAGCTTTGACGTAAATATTGTAAATGGCAAGGTAGGTTTCAGGGCTGTAACAAAAGACAGAATGCCGTTAGTAGGAGTCAAAAAAGGAATTTACGTAAATACAGGGCATGGTTCAAGAGGCTCAACAAGCTCTCCTTTATGTGCAGAGATTATTGCTGACCTTATAGATGAAAAGCCCCTACCTGTGGATGATGGTATTGCTAATGCCTTGGACCTAAATAGATTTAATTAAAACTAGAAATAGCTTCCTGAATTAGCTTATTAATTGACTCCTGATCATTCTGATTATTTGATCTTTTAAATCTAGTAAATGCATACCAGACAACTTCATCACTCTTTGCATCATGGAACCTTATCGAAATTTCATCTTTGTCCGACCTAATATATCTTTGATCCCTTGTTTCAAAGTATCTTCCATAATATCCATAGCTTCCTAGATCAGAGGATCTATCAACTTCTCTTTTCGTTCCTAAATAAAATCTAACAACTAAGTCAGCTTTTTCAGATGACCTAAGACCCTTTTCTGACAAAGAGATTTCTATAGCTCGATTAATCCTTTGAATAAGTATAGGGTTGATACTAATTAACTCAGGCGTGCTTTCTACATTTGGAGATTCAACCTTGAAAGACTTGTACGAAGATAAATCATAATTTTGATCAGAGTCTGTTTGGATATAGGGAGAACTTGCACAAGCAGCCATTAAAGATGTTGCCAATAGAAGAAGTACGTTTCTTATCATAATCTGTATAAATGATATTTATAATTAGAAAAAAATAAACCTTTTTCCTAACCTTTTTTTACAACCTTCGTACTGCACTTTATATCTATCTGATTGTCTTTGAACCTTATCAGCAACAGATAATAGCCAAGGCTTGGTTCTATAACTTCCTCTTTTATAACCACCTCTTCCTTCATGATAGGCAAGGTACAGCGCCCTAGCGTTCTTTAAAGAAATCCCTAGTTGCTTATGAGTTTTATAGTTATACCAACCAACAAAATCTACCGAATCTTCAAAATCATTCCTACTAACAAACCAACCCCCTCTATCCTTTAAGTACATCTCCCAGGTTCCATCAACGGCTTGAGCATATCCTCTAGCGCTAGTTACTCTCTTCCAAGGAATGAAGCCTAAAAGTTTTGTTCTTCCAGGTCTTGCATCAGCAATGAAGCTAGACTCTTGTTTGATAATAGCCATGGATACATAGACGGGTATTTTCCATCTTTTTTCTGTTTTCTTTGCAGCTTTATACCAACTGTATCTCTCTTTAAAGATTTTACAGACATCTGTGGTGGTAGAAGGCGGACTATTTGAAGAACAGCTAGCAATCAGAATAAATATACTGAATCCTAAGATTACTCTTCTAATCATTATTGTTTAAAAGTTCGAGAACGTTATCTTCTTCTAAAACCTCTACCCCTAACTCAATTGCCTTATTCAATTTAGAACCTGGCTTTTCTCCAGCTATAAGATAATCAGTTCGGCTAGAAACACTGCTAGAAACTCTTGCACCGGACCTAATTAGCTCTTCTTTTAATTGACTTCTAGCAATGTCAGTAAAGGAACCGGTTATAACGACTACCTTTGAGCTAAATAGATTTTTAGATTGTACTTGCACTTCTTCTAATTCAATTCCTAACCTCAGTAACTTGCGGATTAGATTCTGATTATCCTTTTTAGTTAAAAAATTAAAGATATGATCAGCAGCAATGGGTCCAATATCATTTATTTCTATCAATTCTTCTTTAGAAGCAAGCAAAAGTTTTTCTATATTTTGAAAATTTAAAGATAGATTTAGGGCAGTGGCTTCACCTACTTCCCTAATACCTAATGCATATATGAATCTTGTAAGAGTGGTTTTTTTACTTCTTTCAATCGCATCTAGAAGATTCTTTGCTGACTTTTCTGCAAAACCTTCTAGTCCTAATAAGTCTATCTTTTTTAAAGTATATAAATCTGAAAAATCAGAAATAAGACTCTTACGAACTAAGAGTTCAATAATCTTTTCTCCTAAACCATCTATATTAAGTGCGTTCCTAGAAACATAATGCCTAATTGATTCAGTTTTTTGAGCTGGACAATCCTTTCCTGCGTTACATCTTAAGATAGCCTCATCTTCTAATTTAGTTAGCTTGCCCTTACATGAAGGGCATTTATTGGGGATAGTAATTTTCTTAGATCCCTTTTTTCGCTTAGATAAATCAACTTTAATGATCTGAGGAATTACATCTCCAGCTCTTTTTATTTGTACCAAATCTCCTTCTCTGACATCAAGACGTTCTATCTCGTCAAAGTTATGGATGCTAGCGTGGGAAACTACAACCCCACCAATGTTGAGAGGTTCAAATTCAGCTACGGGAGTGATACTTCCTACTCTTCCTACTTGAAATGTAATTGACTTGACCTTAGTTGAACCAACCTCAGCAGGGAATTTCCTAGCTATAGCCCACCTTCGATACCTTTGTCTTTTAGAGAGTCCAATAGCCCACCTTGGAGCCCTTGAAACCTGACCTAGAGATTCTTGCAAATTAAAATTATTTACTTTAAAAACAACGCCATCTATCTCATAAGGAAGTTTTGATCTTAAATTTTCTATTTTTTCGAAATACGAGACACATTCAGTTATATTATTTGCTAATTCTGCTAAAGGATTAACAGGCAGACCCCAGGAAGCATATAAATCAAAAACTTCTATTTGCGTTATAGGAGCCACACCTTTACCGTAATCTAAAGTTCCCAGCCCATGAGCAAAGAACTTTAAGGGTCTTGATGCAGCGATCTTTGGATCTAATTGTCTTAAACTTCCTGCTGCAGCATTTCTAGGATTAGCAAATAACTTTTCTGATTTAATCTTAGCTTTATCATTTATATGTTTAAAGTCTTTAATATCAATATAAACTTCCCCGCGGATCTCTATTAAATTTGGAAACTTTGTTTTGGACTCTCTAAAAGACAAAGGTATCGAAGGTACTGTTCTAATATTATGAGTTATATCTTCTCCTGTTTTACCATCCCCTCGAGTAGTAGCTTGATGTAAATAGCCTTCCTTATAAATTAGATTAACAGCTATTCCATCTAATTTCGGTTCGCAAGAAAAGGTTAATGCTTCTTCGGAAACAAGCCTTTCTTTAATGCGCTTATTAAAGTCTTCTAAATCTCTTGTATTAAAGGCATTCTCGAGAGAAAGCATAGGCATTAAATGATCAACTTTATTAAATCCCTCTAAAGGCTCTGAACCTACTCTTTGCGTAGGAGAGTAATCGAAACTAAGAGTAGGGTATTTTTCCTCAATTTCTAAGAGCTCTTTAAACAAGGCATCATATTCAGAATCTTCGATGGTGGGATTATCTAAAGAATGATAATTATATGAATGCTCATTAATAAGCTTGTGAAGCTCAAGAACTCGAGATTTAACTTCTGAACCTATTTTCATTAATTGAAGAAACTAACCGGTGCTTACCATAAATTGTCTTTTGTATTCAATGACTTGTTGTCTCATATGCTCAATCATTTGTTTAGTAAGCAGATTCCTGTCTTCATCTAGAACTTCGCATTCGAAGTATTCTTTTAAAAATTGAGAAACCTCAATTAATTGTTCAAACGATTCTAATGGACTTGAAAGATTAACAGGATCTAATACAAGAGCTACATCATCGGAAGTAGTGTCTTCTAAAAACGTTCCAGGTTTCTTGCCGTTCAAGAGACTAAAAGATATATTTCCTTTTGCGTCTAATAAAGTAAATAGACCTTTTTCTTCATAGACGAAATCAAATTTACCTAAAGCTTCTGAAATAGATTGCATAGAAAATTGATCTTTTTTTAGACTACCTAAATGTAAAATAAGAAGAGAGTTTGATGGTTGGATATCTAAAGGTGAATCTTCTATCGGTTCTTCAAAATTTTCATTAGAGGGTTCATCACTAAAACCCTGCATCCATTCTTCTTCAAAATCTTTGCCCATGTACTCATCAACATCGATGAGATCTACTTTTAAAGAGTCTCTTTTTATTCTAACGGCCCTTCTAATACCATCTATAAATACCAAAGCTAAAAGAGCTCCTATAACTAAGGTTAATATTTCAGGCAAATTAAACATTTCAACTAGCTGCCAGTTCCACAGCTTGATCGACATCGACTGCAACCATTCTAGATACTCCCGGCTCTTGCATGGTTACGCCCATTAGATGTTTACTCTTTTCCATAGAAATTTTGTTATGAGATATATATACAAACTGAACTCGTTGAGACATATCTTCAACTAAGTCTATAAAACGCATAGTATTCAGATCATCTAACGGAGCATCTACTTCATCCAACATACAGAAGGGAGCGGGGTTTAGTTCAAAGAAAGCAAAAACAGTTGCTATAGCAGTTAAGGCTTTCTCTCCACCTGATAACTGAGAGACGCTTGCATTTTTCTTTCCAGGAGGTCTAGCAGAGATACCAACACCACAACTTAACAAATCATCCCCCAACATAACAAACTCGGCATGCCCTCCTCCAAAAAGCTTTGGGAAAGAATTTGCTAGGCTTAAATTCAACTTATCAAAAGTATCTTTAAATGTTGTTCTGGTTTCCTTATCGATCTTATTAATAGCATTTTGAAGGGTTTCAAGAGCATCCATTAATTCTTGATGTTGACTATCAAGTAACTCTTTCCTCTTTTCTTCTTGTTCAAATTCTTCCATAGCAGCTAGGTTAATTGCTCCTAATCTTGAAATTTTGTTTTCAATTGATTCTAGATCTGTTGCGAGATCTTCTGAAGACTTCGATTCATCCAATTCATTTAAAAGACTATTTAAATCTCCATCTAAATCTTTTATTTGCCCGACTAAATTATCTCCTTCTATAGTAGATGCTTGCTTTTCTAATCTAAAATTTTCCAAAGCTTCTCGTAGGCTAATTGCAAGTTGTTCCTTTTCTATCTTCTCTCTTTCAATCTTGTGTATAGACTCATTACACTCTTCTATTGCTTTCCTAGACTCTAGTAATTTATTTTCTACAATTAATCTTTGTGATAATAGTTCTTCTAAATTAGTTTGTATTTCTGAAATAGGGTTATTTAATTGCTGAGACTCATTTACTAAAGTTAAATTCTCTGACTCAAGGTCCTTTAGCTTTGTATTTGCATGTTTATCTTCTGATGTTAATGAAGCAAATTTAGCTTGAAGGTCAGCAAATTTATTAGTCTTATCAATTAAATTAATCCTTTGTTGTTTGGCATCCTCAGAAGAGTTAGATAAGAAATCTTGGGTTAATTTAGTTAATTTACTTGGCTCTTCTTTTAAAAGTTCAATCTCACTCTTTAGTTCAAGAACTTCTGACTCAAGTTCTTTAATGGTTCCAAGAGAGATCTTTTTATTTAAACTCTCTACGAGTGATCCTATATTTCTTTCTAGTTTGGAGATAATCAATTTTGATTGCGTAATAAATGCCAACCAAGAACTTTCAATTTTTTCAGATTCTTCTAAATTTAATTCGTCTCCTTTTCCTTCTTTAATTTTCTGCAACTCTGAATCAATTGAATCAATATTTGATTTAACATGTTCTTTGGATTTATTTAATGCTTGCAACTCTTCTTTTCTTGAGTCTATTTGCATGCTATTTGTGTTTAATTTTTCTTCGATCTCCCTAACTCTTTCCTTTTTTAAGGCAAGTTCTTGCTCTACACGCGAAATGTCAGCACCAAAGCTATAAAATTCTTGCTGCACCTTATCCATTTCGGATTGCAATTCAATCTGCTGAGCTCTAAGTTCAATCACTTCGCTATCAGAAGTATTTTTAGCAGAATTTATCTCCTCAACCTTTAATTCTTGGTCTTTTACTTCCTTCTCTTTTGCTTTAACGATCTTAGAAATATCAAGCCATTTAGAAGCGAGAAGAAATTGTTTTGCTTTATTTTCATCTTTTCTTAGTTGCGAATATTTTTCAGCAGCTTTAGCCTGCCTCTGCAACTTATGCAAAAGCCTAGATATCTCTTCTCTTAAGTCTTCTAACCTGGATAGATTTTCTCTGGTTCTCTTTATTCTTGATTCTGTTTCCTTTTTTCTTTCTAAATATCTCGAAATACCTGCAACCTCTTCTATGTAACCACGCATTTCATCTGGCTTAGCACTGACCAGTTGTGAAATCATTCCTTGTTCAATAATTGCATAAGATCTAGGGCCAAGACCTGTACCCAAAAAAACATCAGTAACGTCTCTTTTTCTGCAACTGGTTCCATTCAAGTAATAATTAGATTGTCCATCCAACTCGATGCTTCGTCTTACTGATATTTCATTATAACTAGAAAACTCTCCCCCTATTCTTCCATCTTTATTATCGAAGAACAGTTCTACCGAGGCCTTAGATACTGGTTTTCTTGAAGAAGATCCATTGAAAACTACATCTGACATTGAATCGCTTCTTAAATTTTTTGCAGAACTTTCTCCTAAGACCCATCTAACTGCATCTATAACATTTGATTTTCCACACCCATTAGGGCCGACTATACAAGACATTGAGGAGGGGAAAGTTACTGTTGTTGGATCAACAAAAGATTTAAAACCAGACAGCTTTATAGAGTTTAATCTCATAATTTAAATTTTATTGGAGGGTAAGAATCCATTGCTTCAGAAAGAAGCATTAATGAAACAGAATTAACCTTCATTTACATGTAAAGTCTATTCTATATAAGGCCGAGAAACTACTGATTTTTTAGTTTTTTTACTGTTTCTATTAGAGTCTTCAGTTCAGAAATATCCCTTTCATTATCCAGAAAATCGAGGGCTTTAGTCCAAAGCTTAATAGTTAAATCTATATTCTTATTTTCTAACTCCTTCAATCCTTGTAGGGTTAAAGCTGAAGGATTATTAGGGCTTTTAATTAAAGCTTCACCTAAGACTTTCTCAATTTCATTATTAAAGGTCCTTTCTTCTTTTAAGAACATTGCTTGAGCGTATTCAGCCAATACTCCTCCATCTAATTCATTAGAAAATTTCCTATATAACTGTTCAAAAGCGTAGCTAGCTAATTCGTTCTGATTGACTTCTTTTAACCTTTTGGCAACTATATAAATTTCTCCTGGTTGTACCGCTTCTTTATTAGATAACTCAAGTATTATGCGGCTAACATCAATAGCGTCTTTTTCTTTGTTTTCTGACTGATCTGAAACAAATCTCTCTAGAATTTCCTTATCATGAATCAATTTATAATTGCTCTGTCCTTCCAAAGCTTTGTATATATATAGAGTCATTGAAGTGCAAACAAATGAAACTACCACTAGAGGAATCATTGCATCTGATCTTACAAAGCCCCTTAAAGTAAAATAAAATAAAATAAAAAGAGGAATAAATAGATAAATATAAAACATTAAATAAGATTCTTACTGGTTGATTTCCTTTGAATTAGAAATTCTTTTCCTAAGTATTAAGAGAATTATTGATAGTGTTAGCAGAAAAAAGAGTAGAGGCCCTAACCATAAGACAAAAGTATCGACTCTAAAGGGAGGGTCATAGACAATAAAATTCCCATATCTTTCTACTAAATAAGCCTTTACCTCTTCTTCAGTCTGACCTGATCTTACAAGCCTATATACTTCTCTCTTCAGATCATTGGCTATAGGCGCATTTGAACCAGCTAAATTAGAACTCTGACATTTTGGGCACCTAATTTCATCTAGTAGAGACAAAAATATCTTTTCCTGATTGCTGTCATCAAATGGATAGATTTCCTTAGAATCATCAGCAAAACCTAGGGTGTAGACAGATAAAACAAGTATTGTAGATAGAACTTTATTTATCTTCATTGTCTTCTTTTAGAAATTTTTCAAATTTATCTTTCCAAACCTTATCATTCAAAACACCTACATGCCTTTCTCTTATAATTCCTGTTTTATCTACAAAAAAAGTTTCAGGAGCCCCATAAACCCCCAAATCTATAGCGAGCTTTCCATATTCATCAAAAATACTGAATTCAAATGGGTTGCCATCTCTTTCTAAAAGATTCAAAGCCTTTTGCCTATCATCTTTGTAATTCAGGCCATAGACTGTCAGAATCGATTCATTCTTTAATTGCATTAAGAAGGGATGCTCTACTCTGCAAGCTATACACCAAGTTGCCCAGACATTAATCAAAGCTGGTAAGTTATTTATGTTGCTCTTAGAAATTAAATTTTCTGGATCTTCTAACTCTGGTAATTGAAATTCAGGGACTGATTGGTCGACAAGAACTGATTCAAGTTCTTCATTCTCTTGATTTAAAAAAGAATAAAGAAGGACAACAAGAATCCCGAAAGCAATGAAGGGAGTTAAATTTAGAAATCTTCTCATGACAATCTTCTTACCATATTAATACTGGAAACAAAGGTTCCTAGGGTTATCAGTAAAGCTCCAAACCATATCCATCTAATAAAAGGTTTGCTCTGAAGTTTGAAGGACCAAGAATCACCGTTAAAATTATCTCCCATTGAAACATAGAAATCTCCAAAAATTCCCGTTTCTATTCCAGCTTCAGTTGTGACTTGACCAGAAGGGAAGTAAGTTCTTTTTTCCGTTTGGAGCTCAAAAGACCTATTATCATCTATGACTCTTATTTCAGCTGCCTTAGAGATATAATTTGGGCCTTTAACATCTCTAATTCCTAAGAATTCAATATCCTTGTTATGGAATTTAATCTTATCTCCAGGGTCTAGTATGAGTTCTTTTTCATTTGAATAAGAGGACACAACTCCAACACCCAAAACCAGTATGGCCATACCTACATGAGATAATAAAACTCCTATTCTTCTATTAATAAAATCTAAATATTTTTCAAGAGAACGAAAAGAAAAGTTAAAAAAGATAGATCCGCTAATAAGCCAAGCAAAGATGAAGATTGTAATAAAAGAAGCTGGGATAAGATCTTCAAATAAAACAAAAAGCAAAATAAGAGTTAAGAGAAAAATGGATAAAGACTCTATTATTAATTTACCTAAAAAATTAAACGATTTTGTACTGCCCCAAGATAAATACAAAGCTATTCCTTGTAATAAACCAAGCATTAAAGAAAAAGGAAATATTATAAATTCAAAATAGGGAGCACCTACAGAAATCTGTTTACCTCCTGTATAAGCTTCGTAGATTAGCGGATATAAAGTACCAAAAAGTATAGAAACTGCTAAAACCACTAACAATAGATTATTTAACAGTAGTCCAAATTCTTTTGAATTGATTGAGTAGTCTGAGCTCTGATTTTTTGTTGAATTCTTAAATGCAAAAATAATAAGGCCGCCCAATACAAAGAAAGAAAAGATTCCAAGTAAGAACAGGCCTCTTTCAGGATCCAATGCAAAGGCATGAACAGAAGTTAATATTCCAGAACGTACTAAAAAAGTACCCAATAAACTAGCTGCAAAAGCAAAGATGGATAGTAAAAGTGACCAGTTAATGAATAAGTTCCTGTTTTCTGTAACTATAAGTGAGTGGACTAGAGCAACAGTTAGAAGCCAAGGGATAAACGCCGCATTCTCTACAGGGTCCCAAAACCACCAGCCTCCCCACCCTAATTCGTAATAAGCCCACCAACTTCCAAGGCCAATTCCAACTGTAAGAAAACTACCAGCTAAAAGTGTCCAAGGTCTAGAAGCTGAAGCCCAATCTCTGTTTGGCACACTGCTTAACATAGCCGCAATCGATATAGCAAAAGGTAATAACAACCCAGAATATCCAAAATAAAGCAAAGGGGGATGAACAGTGAAAGCAAAATCTTGTAATGAAGGATTAAGATCAGCTCCATTTAAAGGCGGAACAGGCAATATTCTTTCAAACGGATTAGAAGTAAATATTGTAAAAAGAAGGAATGAAAAGATGACTAAACTGCAAACTCCAAAAACTATATTTGAAAAATTGATGCTTCCACTTTTATTAAAAGATAAAAATGCTAGAAGCCAGAGATTCATTGATAAAATCCATAAAATTAAAGAGCCTTCATGAGCACCCCAAGTGGCAGCAAATTTATAATAGATCGGTAAATTTATATTGGAATTCTGCGCAACATAAGCAACCGAAAAATCATCAATTACAAAAGAGTAAATTAATGCAAAGAAGGCACCCGTTACCAACAAAGTCATCAATAATGCAAACTTTTGGATAGGCAGTTCTTTTTTTAAGAAAAAGGCACTAATCCCTCCTGAAAGACTTAAAACCAAAGATGAAATTAAGAATATATGCCCTAACTCAGCAATCATTCGGCATTTTCCATTAACTTTGCAACCTCAGGGGGCATGTAGTTTTCGTCATGCTTAGCCAAAACTTCTATCGCCCTGAAAGATCCTTCTTTTTCAAGATATCCTTGTACAACTACGCCAGCTTTTTCAGAAAATAAATCAGGCAAGATACCAGAGTAATTTATTGTTAGATCGTTTTTAAAATCTGTAACAACAAATTCTATATTTAAAGAGTTATTGCTTCTTTTTATAGACCCCTCCCTAACCATGCCTCCTGCTCTAATTAACGTGTCTGGAGAAAGCTCATTATTTAATAAATCTGTAGGCGAATAAAATAAATTTAAATTTTTAGATAAAGCAGAAACTACAAGAAATACGGCCAAAATAGATCCGCCTGCAATAGCCATAAGTGCATATACTCTTTGCTTCCTAATAGGGTTCATTAGTCTTGTATTTTATTTCTTTTATATATTCTTTTTAGCCTTCTCATAGGCATGTAAATATTAATACCTATTATAAAAAGCAATATGAATACACATGACCAGACATACAAGCCGTTACCGTCCATATAGATTATTATAGATATTTGTTCAATCATCTTTCTATATCAGAAAATTCTTTTAAGACCCAAGATTTATTCTTCTCTCTCATTAGCACTTCAGCTCTCAGATTAATCGTCAACAGTAAGCCAAAAATCAAGTAGAAGCCTAAAACGCATACCAGTAAAGGCATGTACATATCTGGTGTCATGCTAGGCGCAGAAGTTAAAGTAAAAGTTGAAGGTTGATGTAATGTTTGCCACCAATCAACAGATTTCTTTATTATAGGAATGATAGCTATTCCAACTAAGGAAAGAATCGAAATAGCGCGATCTGCTTTTGTTTTATTATCAATTGAAGAATGTAATCCGATTATTGCTGTGTAAATAAAAAATAAAATTAAAGTCGAAGTTATTCTTGCATCCCAAACCCACCAAGTACCCCAAGTAGGTTT
>CACDOC010000002.1 GCA_902554355.1 uncultured SAR86 cluster bacterium
TAAGTTCCCTCTTTCCTCATGATAGCTATTCCCTCAGCATCCATTAGGGTTGCGTGTTCGATCGAATCAACACCTGATTGAACTGCTCTAATTATCCCCTCTGCCCCATGAGCATGAGCTGCAACTTTAAAGCCATAATCTTTAGCTGCACTTACAATAGCTTTAATTTCTTGTTCAGTCATTTGAGGATTTTGACCATTCTTAGCATTACTAAGCACTCCTCCAGTTGCAGTTATCTTAATTAAATCAGCCCCCTCTTTGTAACGATGCCTAACTGCTTTATAAGCATCATCTGAACTATTGATAATTCCTTCTAAAGGTCCAGGATCAAAAGATAGTTTATTATTTAATGAATTGGTTTCATCAGCGTGACCTCCTGTAGAAGCTATCGATTTTCCAGCTGTAAAGATTCTAGGCCCTGGAACCGTACCTTTTGCAATTGCATTTCTTAATGAAACTGTAACTGAATCTGAGTCACCAAGATTCCTTACTGTAGTAAACCCTGCCATAAGGGTTTTTTTAGCATTATTAACTGACCTTATAGCGTAGTCAGCTGGATTTAAAGTTGTATTTTCGATATACCTACTTGTGCTACTTTGATCAGAAGTAAGATGGACATGCATATCAATTAAACCTGGAAGGACGGTATAACCGCTTAAATCAATGTATTCGTCATCAGGATCTGGTTCTGCATAACCAGTAATTACCTCAGAAATTCTATTGTCTACTATATATATAGACATTTCGTTCATAGGGCTATCATTAGTGCCATCAATTAAGAAACCTGCATGTATTACAGTCTTTGTGGAGGCATTGAGACTAAGTAAAAAACTTAAATATATTAATAAAAACCTTTTCATAATTAATAGTTTGCGACTTGTTTAATAACAAGGCAAGCATTTGTGGACATAAGTTATAATAAGCCAATGAAGACGGATTCTTTATTAGCAATTTCACCACTAGACGGAAGATATAACTCTGTAAATAATGAATTAAGTTACATAACTAGTGAATACGGCCTGATTAAATACAGACTCTTCATAGAAGTGGAATGGTTCAAGCACCTTTCAAATACAAAAAATATTCCTGAAATCCCTAAGTTATCAATTAATAATATACGCTATCTTAATGATTTAGTTAAAAATTTCTCAAAAAAAGATGCTAATAGAGTTAAGGTCATTGAGAAAAAAACTAATCATGACGTCAAAGCTATAGAATATTTTCTAAAAGAAAAAATATCTAAAATTAGATCATTAAATAAATATTCTGAATTTATCCATTTTGCCTGCACTTCAGAAGATATAAATAACCTATCTTATTCTTTAATGATTAGAGATGCCTCTAACATCGTCGCTTCAAGCATTCATGATGTTTCCAGGAACCTTAAACAAAAGGCAAATAAATTCGCGACAACCCCCATGCTGTCTAGAACACATGGCCAAACTGCCTCCCCTACTACTATGGGAAAGGAGTTTTCTAATTTTGTACATCGTATTAATACTATTAATACTTCGATCGGCGCAATTAAACTAAAAGGTAAGATAAACGGAGCAGTTGGTAACTTTAACGCTCACACAATTGCCTATCCAAAAGTAAATTGGGAGTTAGTATCTAAAAAATTTATAAAAGGATTAGGATTAGAGGTAAATTCGCACACTACACAAGTAGAGCCGAAAGATTCTATTGCTGAACTTTTTTTTCATTACGTAAGATTAAATAATGTCTTAATTGATTTAAGTAGAGATATGTGGGGATACATATCTTTAGGATACTTTAAGCAGAAGCTTAAAAAAGGTGAAATTGGTTCCTCCACA
This sequence comes from uncultured SAR86 cluster bacterium, assembly GCA_902554355.1. Classification (GTDB taxonomy): domain Bacteria; phylum Pseudomonadota; class Gammaproteobacteria; order Magnimaribacterales; family Magnimaribacteraceae. Next base: position 1,815 of record CACDOC010000002.1, read on the forward strand.
ATGCCACATAAAGTTAATCCAATTGATTTTGAAAATGCTGAAGGTAATTTAGGTCTAGCAAATTCTATTTTTCTGCATTTATCTAACTCTGTTGTTATCTCGAGATGGCAAAGGGATTTAACTGATTCTACGGTTATGAGAAATGTAGGATTATGCTATGGCCACACAAATCTTGCACTTTATTCGCTTCTAAAAGGACTTAATAAACTAGAAATTAATAAAGATCAGATAAATAAAGATCTTGATAACTCTTGGGAGGTTCTGACAGAAGCTATTCAAACTGTTCTTCGAAAACATTCCATCTCTAATGGATATGAGTTAATGAAGGATTTATCTAGAGGAAAACAAATTAATAAAGAAGATCTTGATAAATTTATTGATTCAACTGATATTCCTATTGAAGACAAACAAAGACTTAAGAGCCTAAAACCCTCTTCTTACATCGGGATAGCTAATAAGCTAGCTAAAAGCTAAAAGAAAGTTGATTTATAACTATTCTTCGTTAAACTTTTCATCTTTTCGATGCTTGGCGTTCAATAAATCGGAACAAGCAATAATAAAGGAATAAATATGGCTATATACAAAGACATGATAGATAAGCTATTAAAGCTTAAAAAGGAAGGGCAAGGAGCCCACGTTAATGTAAATCCTGAGCATGCGGCTCGTATGAGATTACAAAACCAATTCCAATCAGGTATTGACATTGCTAAATACACTGCTTCTATTATGCGAAAAGACATGGATGAGTATGATTCAAATCCTGAATCTTACACACAATCTCTGGGCTGCTGGCATGGATTTATAGGTCAGCAAAAAATGATATCTATAAAGAAACATTTTGGATCAACTGACAAAAAATATCTGTATTTATCTGGGTGGATGGTTGCTGCCTTAAGATCTCAATTTGGACCCCTTCCTGATCAATCAATGCATGAAAAAACCACGGTTGCTAACCTTATTGAGGAGCTATATACATTTCTTAAGCAAGCAGATGCAAGAGAGCTGGGAGGTTTGTTTAGAGAATTAGATGAAGCAACTGGAAATGCAAAAAAAGAAATTCAAGAGAAAATTGATAATTTTCAAACTCATATTGTACCCATAATTGCAGATATCGACGCAGGTTTTGGAAATGAAGAAGCCACATATTTGATGGCAAAACAAATGATAGAAGCTGGTGCATGTTGTATCCAAATTGAAAACCAAGTATCTGACGAGAAACAATGCGGGCACCAAGACGGTAAAGTTACTGTTCCTCATGCTGACTTTTTAGCTAAGATAAATGCTGTTAGATATGCTTTTTTAGAGTTAGGTGTTGACGACGGTGTAATTGTAGCTAGAACGGATTCTTTAGGAGCTGGCCTAACAAAACAGATTGCTATAACTCATGAAGCTGGTGATTTAGGAGATCAGTACAATTCATTCTTAGACCTTGAAGAGGTATCTGATTCCGAAATGAATCACGGGGATGTATTAATTAACCATAACGGTAAGTTAGTAAGGCCTAAAAGGCTTCCTAGTAACTTGTATAGATTTAGAGAAGGAACAGGAGAAGAGCGTTGCATACTAGATTCCATTACAAGCCTGCAAAATGGTGCGGATTTAATTTGGATTGAAACTGAAAAGCCCCATATAGGTCAAATTGGAGCGATGATGGATGAGGTAAGAAAAGTTATTCCTAACGCTAAATTAGTTTATAACAATAGCCCTTCATTTAATTGGACCTTAAATTTTAGACAACAAGTCTACGATGCAATGGAAAAAGAAGGTAAAGATCTTAGTAAATACGATAGAACTGATTTAATGAATGAAAAATATGATAATTCAGAATTAGGCAAAGAAGCTGATGAAAAAATTAGAACTTTCCAAGCAGATGCTGCAAAACAGGCTGGAATATTCCATCATCTTATAACATTACCTACATATCACACTGCCGCATTATCAACTGACAATCTAGCTAAAGAATACTTTGGTGATAAAGGAATGTTAGGATACGTTGAAAACGTTCAAAGAAAAGAAATACGTGAAGGAATTGCATGCGTAAGACATCAAAACATGGCTGGATCTGATATGGGAGATGATCACAAAGAGTATTTTGCTGGAGATGCTGCTCTAAAGGCTTCAGGAAAAGACAATACCATGAATCAATTCTAATTAAGCTTTGAATTAAAAAAGGAAGCCTATGCTTCCTTTTTTATTGCTCAACACATTTAGAAGTATCACCACCGCAAATTTCACACTCTCTTCCAGGTTCAAGATTAGCTAAACCACCACAAGACCCTGTAATGGGTTTTTTACCGAAGAAAAGTCCCACAGACATAGCGATAACTATCGAGAGTAGGATCAAAAAGGTCATAAATAAAGTCATTACTAAACTATTTTACTAGTTTTGCCATAGAATTAGAAAAAATAACCTCAGTTTCTTCATCAAGATGGGAAAAGAAGATTACGTTTATATTATTCTTATTTGAATAAAGAATTGCCTGCTCTAGCTCCATTGCGTTTAAAGCCGTAGCTAAAGCATCGGACTTCATGGCAGTTTCAGACAAAACAGTAACCGAGGATTTTGAAAATTTCTTTGGTTTTCCTGTTTTTGTAATCAAAGTATGAGTAATAACACTATCGTTATCTATTTTTATATTTCTATAGTCCCCGGAAGTTGCAAGTGCAAAGCTATCTACTATATTTGAATTAAGTGTAATAAAAGGTTTATTAGGATTTTCTGGGCTTTCTATACCAACAATCCAGGGTCTATTATTTAATTTCATGTAAGAAGTTCTTATCTCTCCTCCAAGTTCAATATAGTGAGCATTGATATCTTTATTCAATACTAAATCTTCATGAACTAGATCTATAGCATAGCCTTTTGCTATTGAAGAAAAATCTAGATGTACGTCTTTTAGCCTTCTTACAAATAAACCTTCCGTTTCTATGGAATCACAGCCGACTTGATCTAATACCTCTTTATCATTTTGTTTATACGAACGATCTTTGGTGGTTGGTCCAAAACCATGTAAATTCACTAATCTTCCTATCGAAACATCATAGGCTCCATTAGTATTAAAACAGAGAGATAAAGCAAAATTTAAAACTGTAATAAAGTTCTCTGAAACCCCTACCCATTCAGAAAGAGCACTTTTATTAATTTGAGATATCAATGAGTCATTTAAGTACGTAGACATTTCTTTGTTAACTCCTGAAAAGATGTCGTGTATCTTTTCTTTAGAAATAGAGTTATTTTCTCCATAGGTAACAACTTTGTATGTTGTCCCCATGATGGAGCCTTGAATTGTTAAAGGTTTATCGGTTTCCTTTTTAAAATCAAGAAAGGTAAGAGTAATTAAGGTAACAACTAAAAGTAAGGTAAGGACGTGCTTGAGCTTAACTTCCAAAATCGTCAAATTTAATAGCCTCAGGTTCAACACCTAAACTATCCAACATATCAAAACAAGCATCCATCATCATTGGAGGACCGCACATATAATACTCACAATCTTCAGGCGCTGGATGATCCTTCAAATACTCATCATGAATTACTTGATGAATAAATCCTGTATGACCGTCCCAATTGTCTTCTGGTAAAGGATCTGAAAGGGCTACATGCCATTCAAAGTTTTCGTGTTCCTCTGCTAATTTATCGTATTCATCAGTGTAAAACATTTCTCTTAAACTTCTTGCGCCATAGAAAAATGTTATTTTTCTATTTGAATTGATCCTTAGCAATTGATCAAAAATATGTGACCTCATGGGAGCCATACCGGCTCCACCACCTATAAATACCATTTCGTTGTCTGTATCCTCGGCAAAGAAATCACCAAATGGTCCAAAAATTGTAAGTTTATCCCCTTCTTTAAGATTAAATATGTAAGAAGTCATTTCTCCAGGGGGGAAGTCAGTTCCTGGAGGAGGAGACGCAATTCTTATATTAAATTTCATAATACCCTTTTCGTTAGGATAATTAGCCATTGAATATGCCCTAATAACTGGTTCAAATGTTTTTGCTCTATTCTCCCAAACTCCAAATCTATCCCAATCGTCATGATATTCTTCTTCTATATCAAAAGACTTATAGTCTAATTCGTAAGGGGGAATCTCCATTTGTACATAACCACCCGCTTTAAAGGCCACTTCTTCACCTTCAGGCAATTTAAGGATTAACTCCTTAATAAAGGTTGCAACGTTCTTATTAGAAATAACTTCACATTCCCATTTTTTAGCACCAAATACTTCATCTGGTACTATTATTTGCATATTATCTTTTACTGGAACTTGGCAAGATAATCTCCATCCTTCTTTTTTTTCTTTATTGGTAAAATGAGATTCTTCAGTAGGTAAGATAGAGCCACCGCCACTAACAACTTTACATTTACATTGGGCACAAGTACCTCCACCTCCACAAGCAGATGAAAGAAATAAATTTTGGGCTGCTAGAGTTTGTAAAAGTTTACCTCCTGCCTCTACATCAACAGATTTAGCGTCTTCGTTCATTGATATATTTACATTTCCTGATGAAACTAAAAGTTTTCGTGCACCTAAGATGATAAAAACCATTAAGTTAACTGCAAGAGTAAATACAAGAACTCCTAAGAAGATTTCATTTTGTAGAAGATTCATTTTATAAAGAAATACCTCCAAAAGATAAGAAACCAAAACACATAAGTCCCACTGTAATAAATGTTATTCCTAAGCCCTGTAAGCCTTCCGGAATATCAGCATATTTAAGTCTTTCCGTTATTCCTGCTAAGGCAACAATGGCCAAAGCCCATCCAGTTCCTGCCCCTAATCCATAAACAATACTTTCCGTGAAAACTAAGTTCCTTTCAATAGAAAAAAGAACACCTCCTAAAATTGCACAATTCACTGTAATCAAAGGCAAAAATACACCTAAGGCGTTATAGAGACTAGGAAGGAATTTATCTAAAAACATTTCTAATATCTGAACCAAAGCTGCAATTATCCCTATGTAGCAAATTAAACCTACAAAATGTAAATCAGAGCCAGGAAACAAAGCATCTTCTTTTAAAAATACATTAAAAATTAGATTATTTATAGGAACGGCAAGGCCAAGAACCACTATGACCGCTATTCCCAATCCTATTGCTGGCTGTATACGCTTAGATATAGCCAAGAAAGTACACATACCTAGAAAGAAATTTATAGCTATATTTTCTATAAATACAGCTTTTATAAAAATACTTAGATAAGCCTCTAACATCAGCCTGGTCTCCTTTCTGCTTCTAAGCTATTTTTTGATATTTTAAATTCAGGTTCTTCTATTTGATCAGTTTTCCATTGTCTTAGAGCCCAAATAGTAAATCCAATGATGAAAAACGAACTAGCTGGTGTTAAGAAAAAATTATTTGCCATATACCAACCACCATTGGTTGTTAAAGGCATTATTTCAAAACCATAGAAGGTTCCTGCTCCAATAAACTCTCTTATTACAGCTATGATGATCAATATAATGCTATACCCTAGTCCGTTTCCAAATCCATCTAGAGCACTCATCAAAGGACCATTTTTCATAGCAAAAGCCTCTGCCCTTCCCATGACTATGCAATTAGTTACTATTAAACCCACAAATACTGATAACGTTTTACTGCTTTCATAATCGTAAGCTTGTAATACTTCATCAACTAACATAACCAAGGTGGCAATAATCGAAATCTGTACAATTATCCTAATATTAGTTGGTATATGGTTTCTTATAAGAGAAACAAAGAAATTTGATAAGGTCACTACTGTTGTTAAAGCCACACACATAATTAAGGTTATATAAAGTGTGCCTGTAACTGCTAGTGCCGAACATATTCCTAAAATCTGCAAAGCAATAGGGTTGTCATTAAAAATAGGATTTAGCAGAACCTGTTTTGCCTTAGACATCTATAGACTCCTTCAATTTAAGGTTTTGTATTAATGGTCCATAACCCATATCACCTAACCAAAATGAGAGTAAGTTTGTGACACCATTGCTAGTTATGGTTGCTCCAGATAATCCATCAACTTGATATATTGATTCATCGTTTGTTTTGTCTACGGATCCTTTAATTACTGAAATAACAACTTCACCTGAATCTGAATAAATCTCTTTACCTTTCCAAATAGCTTTCCATCTTGGATTATTTATTTCACCTCCTAAACCAGGAGTTTCTTTATCATCAAAAAACTCTAAACCTATAATTGTCTTGAGATCTGATTCTATTGCTAAATAACCTTTCATGGTTCCCCACAAGCCGTAACCTCTAACAGGCAATATAATTGCATTAAGCTTATCTTCATCATAATGAAGATAAATAGTTTGGAAGTTTTCTCTCCTTTTAAGTAAGGCTAAATCATTTTCTGAATTGAGTTCTATTGAAGTTTCAGGATTCCTAGCAAATGAACTTTCATCGTAATCTTCTAGATTAATAGAAGGATCAAATAGTCCAGTTTTAAGATTAACAATTCTTGGCTGAATAGAATTAAATATAACAGAGACATCTTTATCTTCTTCTAGTAATCCCGCAGCTGATAAGATCTTACTTTGTTTATCTAAAGTTTTATTTGCTTCTTGTAAATCTCTTAACTCAACTGCAGAAAATGAGATCAGTGCTGAACAAACTAAACATAACGAAACAGCCACTATTAAAGTTTTTCTTATAGTATCGTTATTGTTCATCTATCAGCCCTTCTTAATCTTTGTTTAATATTTCTTTCTTGAACAAAATGATCGATGAGGGGCGCAAATAAGTTTGCAAAAAGTATAGCTAACATCATGCCTTCTGGGTAGGCAGGATTAACAACCCTTATCAACACGACCATTATCCCTATTAATAAACCGTAGTACCATCTTCCTAAGTTCGTATGGGATCCTGAAACTGGCTCTACAGCCATAAAAGCTAAACCAAAAGCAAACCCTCCAATGACTAAATGCCAGTGAAATGGTAAGGAAAACATAGGATTAGAATCAGATCCTATAATATTAAATAACTGAGAAGTTATGAAAGTTCCTATTAAAACACCTGCTACTATTCTCCAAGATGCTACTCGGGTATATAAAAGTAAAAGAAGGCCAAGCAAAATAAATAAAGTAGAAGTTTCCCCTATAGAACCAGGTATTGATCCAAAAAAAGCATCGGACCAAGAATATTGAGCTTGAATTCCACTTAACCCTTCTTGAGCGCCTATTCCAAGTATTGTGGGGGAGCTAAAACCATCTACAGCTACCCAGACAGAATCACCTGACCAATCAACAGGATAGGCAAAATAAAGGAATGCCCTTCCAGCTAAAGCTGGATTTAAGAAGTTTTTTCCTGTTCCACCAAATATTTCTTTTGCAACCACTATCCCAAAACTGATACCCAATGCCACCTGCCATAAGGGTGCATCAGGTGGGCAACAAAGAGCAAATAGAACTGTGGTAACAAAGGCTCCTTCATTAATTTCATGACCTCTAACAATTGCAAAAATAATTTCCCATGCGATCCCAACTATGAAAGTAACTAAATAAATAGGAATGAAATAACAAGCTCCAAACCAGATACAATCAAATACACTCTTAGGATCATAATTGCATAGCAAATCTATAAAAATAAAATGCCAATCATCTTTATTAATTGTTCCTAATTGTTCAAAAGCAGACAGAGAATGGAATCCTAGATTATACATTCCATAAAACATTGCAGGAAAAGTAGACATCCAAACGACGACCATAACCTTTTGTAGATCTATGCTGTCTCTTATATGTACCGATCCAAAAGTTCTTTTATCAGAAGAATAAAATAGATTTTCAAAAACATCATAAATTGGAAAGTATTTCTCTAAAGAACCTCCGCTCATAAATTTAGGCTTTATGTTGTCAAAAAATTTACGTAAAGGTTTCATCTATCCTTCAATTTCAATTTTTGTTAACCCTGCTCTTAATAAAGATCCGAAATCATACTTACCAGGACACACAAAGCTGCACAATGACAAGTCCTCTTCATCTAATTCCAATCCTCCAAGAGCCTGAATCTTTTCTGTGTCCATTAAAACTACATTTCTTAAAAGCATTGATGCTAAGAGATTTAATGGTAAAACTTCTTCATAAATGCCTATGGGAACTATGGGGCGATCAGAACCATTCATAAGCGCTTTAAAATTGAATATCTTATTTGGGAAAAGTGAAGATAGAAAAAGTGGAATTTTAGAAAACTTTCTTGGACCGGGAGTAAGCCAATTCATAAACTCTCTGTCTTTAGAATTTGGTTCAGCAACAACTGAAATTTGATTGTGGTAACGACCCAAGTATGCATAAGGACCTATAGCCTCTCTTCCAGAAATTACAGATCCCGAAATAACTCTATTATCTCTTTGAGTGAGCTCCCCAGCAGTTATCTCATCGGTACAAGCCCCTAGTCGAGTTTTAAGATAAGAAGGATTATTTACTTGAGGCCCACCTATCGAGATTACTCTTTCTGTATTTAAATGTCCGTTTTCAAATAATTCACCTATGGCAATAACATCTTGATAACCAATAGACCAATTTATATTAGATAGGGAAGCAGGAGAAATAAAATGCATATGTGTTCCGACAAGGCCAGCAGGATGAGGTCCAGAAAAGATATGTAAATTAATACAATCATCCTCTGTAAAGGAAATAGAAGAGTTTTCTGCTACAGATATATGAATTGGGCAATCTATAAGTCTCCTTAAAACTAAAAGACCGAAATCAAAACTATCTTTTTTTAGGTTAATGATCTTCTCAGGGTTCGGGCTCAATGGCTGAGTATCCAAAGCAGAGATGAAGATATTAGAAGGGGTAGAATTAATACTAGGAATTTTGCTATAAGGCCTTGTCCTAAATGCAGTCCATAGTCCTGATTCAACTAATTGAGATCTTACTTGATCAGAAGATGTGTTTTGCAAATCTTCTTTAGAATAAGAATTAAATGAGATTGATTCTTCGGTTTGGTCAATTTCTATTACAACAGATTGAAGTGCTCTGCGGTCACCTCTATTTATAGACTCGACCTTGCCTCCTGCAGGTGAGGTAAAAATAACACCAGGATTCTTTTTATCTTCAAATAAGGGTTGTCCTAATTTTACTCTATCTCCTTCATCCACAAGCATGGTTGGTCTCATACCGTTGTAATCATCCCCAAGCAAAGCTACAGACCTGCTTTTTTTAGAGTCATTGATTTCTTCGGTAGGTTTACCGTTAATGGGTATATTGAGACCTTTCTTTATCTTTATCATTCCCTATATGATATGTAGAAATACAGCCCAGAACGCGAGCGTATTATAATGATCAAGCCCCTATAAAGCTAGAGAGATCAACTAAAATTTGGATATCTTTTGTAGGTTAAACCTACCATTTCTTTAGCTAAACCAAGAAGTTGAGCTGTGTATCCATATTCGTTATCGTACCAAACATAAAGAGTACATTTATTGCCATTAACTATTGTGGCAGCTGAATCAACTATACCTGCATGACTATCGCTTACAAAATCAGTTGATACAACTTCTGGTGAATTAGTGAAACCAATTTGTTCTTTTAAATCTGAATGGAATGCTTTTTGTCTAAGAAAATCATTTAAAGTTTCTACAGTAACTTCTTTTCCTAATTCTAAACTCATAATTGCTAATGAAACATTGGGAGTTGGAACTCTTACAGCATTAGCAGTTAATTTTCCTAGGAGTTCTGGTAAAACTTGTCCAACAGCTTTTCCAGCACCTGTTTCTGTAATAACAATATTCAGTGCAGCGCTTCTTCCTCTTCTTTCCTTTTTATGGAAATTATCAATTAAGTTTTGATCATTAGTATAAGAATGAACGCTTTCTATATGTCCTGATTTAATATTAAATTCATCATTTAAAACTTTTAATGTCGGAACAATTGCATTTGTCGTACAAGAGGCTGCTCCTAAAATATCATCATTGTTCATAATGTCATTATTGATCCCGTGAACTATATTCTTAATATCATCTTTAGCAGGAGCTGTTAATAGGACTTTAGAAATTCCTTTACATTTTAAATGTTGGCCTAATCCTTCTTTTGTTCTCCATACACCGGTATTGTCAATTAACAAGGCGTTTTCTATCCCGTATTCGGTGTAATTTATAGTTGTTGGATCATTAGAGTAAATAACTTTAACTTCATTTCCGTTAATTATTAATAAATCCTCTTCTTCAACTACCCTTATGGTGCCTTTGAAAGGTCCATGAACTGAATCGGTTCTCATTAAGTTAGCTCTTTTTATAATGTCATCATCTATAGCTTTTCTAACTACGATAGCTCTTAATCTTAAATTATCTCCGCCTGCAGAATCTTCAATAAGCATTCGAGTAAGTAATCTTCCTATTCTTCCAAAGCCATACAGAACCACATCTTGGGCTTTATCAAGAATTGAACCCGCCTTACCAACTAAGTCCTCTACTGACTCTTTTACAAAGTCCTCTAAACTTAAACCTTTATCTTCAAATAAATAAGCTGCAGCGATAATACCAATATCTATTTCAGCTGGGCCTAGCTCTAATTCGCTTAATGCAACAATGACTTGATAGGTTTCGAATTCACTTAATTCATTATTTTCAGTTTCTCTTACAAATCTATGCGCATTCATAATTTCAGAAACTGATAAATTCACTAAAGGTTTACCGTACAATAAAAGATGGACGTTACTTCTATAAATACGTCCTATCATAGGTAGCATTTCTTCAGCTAACGCTTGACGATATTGGAAATCGCCGAATGGATCTTTAGGAGGCTCTGGTCTTAACCTCTTATCTGGTTGATCTTTAGGCATATGTTTATAGAGCAGTATATTGTTTTAAATGAAAGTCCGCATTACCAAAAATTGTTCCTATAGTAGTTAATCTTTTGAAGTAATGACCTACATTTAATTCGTCTGTTACACCCATGCCTCCATGCAACTGTACTGATTGCTGACCTACAAATTTTCCAGCTTTACCCACCTGATACTTTAGGCCAGATATAGCTTTTTTTGCATCGTCAGCTCCCTCTTCGTTTTTCATGGTAGCCATGTATAAAAGTGATTTACATTGTTCATATTCCATGAACATATCAACCATTCTGTGCTGAAGGACTTGGAACTTTCCAATTGGGGTTCCGAACTGTTCTCTAGTTTTTGTGTATTCAACCGTGGTTTTGTATAAAACTTCCATAGCTCCAACAGCTTCAGCTGATATAGCTAAAATCGATCTGTCTATTGCTTGGTCAAGAATATCAAAACCTTCATCTAAAGAGCCAACTAAACATTCTTTAGGGATGGAAACATTTTCTAAATTTATATCTGAAGCTTTTCTTCCATCTACGGTTTTATAATCTGTCCTAGTTAAACCCTTTGTATCAGAATCTACCAAAAACAAAGATATACCATTATTATCCAATTGTTTGCCAGAGGTACGTGCTGAAATAATAATTTTATTAGCAGATGGGCCATTCATTACAACAGATTTAAATCCATTTAATATGAAATTTTCACCATCTGCTTTTGCTTCAGTCACTACATCAGAAAGATTAAATCTACTTTGAGGCTCAGCGTAAGCTAAAGCCAAATGCATATCTCCATTAATAACTGCGCTAAGAACTTCTGCCTTTTGTTCCTCAGTTCCATGTTTATCCAATAAACCTGATGACATAACTATGGTCTCTAAAAAAGGTTCAACAACCAGGCCCTTACCAAACTCTTCCATAATAAGCATAGTTTCTATGGAAGAACCTCCGAAACCACCATTATCTTCAGATATAGAAATACCTAACCAGCCTAGTTCAGCAAAAGTTTTCCAATTTTTGTCGCCAAACCCGAGATCAGAATTTGATAATTCTTGTCTAGTTTCCCAATCGTATTCTTTTTGAACAAATTGTTCTACTTGACCTTGAATCATTGTTTGTTCTTCATTAAAAGTAAAATCCATAGTTTTAAAGTCCTAATATTGCTTTTGATATAACGTTTCTTTGAATCTCATTACTTCCGCCATAAATAGTTACTTTTCTATAATTTAGGTAATGAGGCATGACAGGTGCAGCGTAATCTGGGCCTACCGTTTCATTGGAACCTATCTCATTCTCTAGATAAAACGGATGTGCGTAATAACCAAGCATTTCAACAAATAACTCAGAAATTGTTTGTTGTAATTCTGTCCCTTTAATTTTTAGTATAGAGGATTCTGCTCCTGGTGACCCTCCTTGAGACATAGCAGCCAATGTTCTAAGTTCAGTGAATTCAGTCGCTGTTAGTTCAATTTCAGTCTCTTCAATCTTGCTTCTAAATTGAGGATCCTCTAATAATGTACTTTCACCAAGAGGGATTTCAGAAGAAAGTTCTTTAAGTCTATTTAGCTCTCTTTTAAGAGCTGCAATACCGGCTATTCCACTTCTTTCGTGAGCTAGAAGAAACTTAGCAATATTCCAACCTTGACCTTCTTCACCAATGAGATTTTCTTGGGGAACTTCAACATTATCAAAGTAAACCATGTTAACTTCATGAGAGCCATCGATAGTAATAATAGGTTTTACTTCAATACCAGGTGATTTCATGTCTATTAATAAAAAACTTATACCTTCCTGTTTTATGGAAGTTGTTTCAGTTCTAACTAGACAGAAAATCCAATCCGCATGTTGCGCTAGGGTTGTCCATGTTTTAGCTCCATTCACTACGTATTTATCGCCTTTCAGCTCAGCTTTAGTCTTCAAAGATGCCAAGTCAGATCCTGAACCAGGTTCAGAGTATCCCTGACACCACCAAACATCACTGTTTAAAATTGAAGGTAAATGTTTTTCTTTTTGTTCTTCTGTACCAAAACTATATATTACTGGGGCACACATACCTACTCCGAATGGGATAGCTGTTGGTGTGTTGGCTTTAGCTAATTCCTCTTGAAGTATGTATTTTTCTGTAACAGAAAGCTCGGTATACCCAGAAAACTCTGTAGGCCAGTTAATAGCAAACCACCCTTTTTGATGAAGAATTTTTTGCCATCTTACAATCTCTTCTTTATCTAAGGTAATCCTTTTATCTTGCTTTTCTTTTATGTCTGAAGGGTATTCTGTATTAAGAAAAGCAATTACCTCCTGTCTAAAAGAAAGATCTGAATCTGAAAAAGTTAAGTCCATTTATGTTTTGCCTAAATTAAAAAAAAATAATTATACACTTACCTATATAATTTTCATTTTTTGATTACTAATATAAGTAAAGAAACTAGTGACAAAAAAACTTAACACCCTTACAGATTTAAAAAATCTGGGGATGTCCTCACCTAAACAAAATCTCTACATAACTAAAGATACTCAATCTGCAGAATTGTTATACCTAGAATTAAAAGACAATTTTAATTGCTTATTTCTCGAAGGTTCTGAATTACTGCCTTATGATTTTTTTTCTTCTTCACCTGTAATAAGAGCTAGAAGGATAAATTGTTTATCAGAATTAACTAAACAGAAAGATAATAGTTTAATTGTATCTATACAAACTCTTTTATCCCCTTGTCCTGATATAAATCATGTAATGCCTGTCAATAATTTAAAGGTTGATGACAAGCTAGATCTTGATAATTTTTTAAGTGTTTTAATTCAAAATGGCTATACAAAATCAGATTTTGTTTCTATTCCTGGTGAATATGCCTTAAGAGGCTCTATCTTGGATATTTTCCTAACAAGTAGTATTGACCCTATAAGAATAGAGTTTTTTGATAATAATATAGAAAGTTTAAGAATTTTTGATCCGCAAACACAAATTGCAACTAAAAAGATTTCATCGATTAATCACCTGCCTTCATATGAATATCCGCTTAATGAAATTAGTCAGATAAGATTCAAAGAAAATTGGAGAAAAAAATTTAATGTATTCGAAGGAGATTCTGAAATATTTAATAAAATCATGAATTCAAGACCTGTTGAAGGAGCTGAAATATATCTTCCACTTTTTTTTGATTTTAAAAATAGTTTATTGCCTTACATAAAAGAGATGCAAATGATCCATATTCAAAAAGGTGTGCCGGAAGAAGCTTTAATTTTCCAACATCTAATACAAGAGAGGTACGAAGAATATAGATATGATCAAAAAAGACCTCTTTTGACACCTGATGATTTGTACATTAAGTATGAAAATTTTCTTGGTGATGTAAAAGATAAAGAAATATATAACTTTGAATTGAATGGCAACATTGAAAAAGTGCCTGAGAAGATTGAAATAAAAGAAAGAAATGAAAAGAGTGACCAAAATTTACAAAATATGCCATCCAAAGATGACTTAGTTGTTCATCTAACTCACGGTATAGGGATATTTAATGGCTTAAAACATATAGATACATTTCTAGGAGTAAATGAGTGTCTTGAAATTGAATACTCAGGTAATAGTAAAGTTTACGTACCTATAGAGCACATGCATCTAGTTTCTAAGTATTTTGGACCAAAAGATAGGTCTATAGATACATTAGGTTCGAAAAGATGGATTTCTAGAAAAGATAAAGCTTTAAAACAAACCTATGATACCGCTGCGGAGTTATTGCAGATTCAAGCCAAAAGATCTAGCAAGAAAGGGTTTTCTTACGAAATTCCAATTAAAGATTATCAATTATTTTGTTCAAAATTTCCTTATCAAGAAACATTTGATCAAAAAAGAACTATCGATGAAGTGATTGTCGATATGCAAAAACCTATACCTATGGATAGATTAATTTGTGGCGAAGTTGGCTTCGGTAAAACGGAAGTTATTATGAGGGCAGCTTACATTGCAGCTTTCAATAGAAAACAAACTTGTGTTTTAGTTCCGACGACACTTTTAGCCACTCAACACTTTTCTAGTTTCCTAGATAGATTTGAAGATACCGGAATTGAAATAAGAGTTTTATCTAGGAATATAAAAAAGAAAGAACGAGATAATATTTTAATAGAACTAAAAGAAGGAAAAGTAGATATTCTTATAGGAACGCATGCTGTTTTACAGAATCATATAAAATTTTTTGATCTAGGTTTACTCGTTATAGATGAAGAGCATAGATTTGGTGTTCGGCAAAAAGAAAAAATAAAATCCCTGAAAGAAGAAGTTGAAATAATTAGCCTTTCAGCAACACCGATACCAAGATCATTAAATTTTGCACTTACCGAATTAAAGGATTTATCTATTATAGCTACAGCCCCTGATAATCGTTTGCCTGTAAAGACGTTCATTTATTCTTTTAATGAAAATTTAATAAATGAAGCTATACAAAGAGAAAGTTTAAGAAATGGTCAAACCTATTATCTTTGCAATGATTTAAAGTTAATTGATGATAGAAAACAAAGATTAGAATCTAAATTCCCAGATTTAAAATTTGAAATTGTCCACGGCCAACTAGAAGGTAAAGAAATAGAAAAAAGAATGGTTTCATTTCATGCGAATGAAATAGACGTTTTAATTTGCTCCACTATCATTGAAAGTGGCATTGATGTTCCAAATGCAAATACCTTAATAGTGGAAGATGCAGATAAACTAGGCTTAGCCCAACTGCATCAATTAAGAGGAAGAATAGGTAGAAGCGATAAACAAGCTTTTTCGTATTTCTTAAGATCGAGGCATCTAATTAAAAGAAAAGCAGCAGATAAAAGATTAGAAGCTCTTCAAGAAACAGATTCGTTATCAGCTGGGTTTTTGTTGGCACTAAAAGATCTTGAAATTAGAGGCGCTGGTGAAATCCTAGGCTCTAATCAAAGTGGAGTTTTTGATTCAATAGGTTTAGATTTATATACAAGGATGATAAGGAAAGCTACAGACTTTATAAAAAATGGAGATCTAGATTTTCACAATCTAGATGATGTGCCTGAAATTAATTTAAATGTAAGTTGTTTAATTCCTGAAGAATATCTACCTGATATTAATGCAAGACTCTTGATGTACAACAAAATTGCCTTGGCAAATTCCGACGAAGATCTAAGAAATATTCAAATTGAAATGATTAATCGTTTTGGTTTACTTCCGAAAGAGATAAAACACTTTTTTTACCAGGCTGAACTCAGATTACTGAGTGAAGAAAATTCAATTAATCAAATTAACTTCATCAAAGAAAAAATAAATATATATTTTAAAGACTCAAATCTAAATACTTCAATAATTAATGATGAAGATATTGAATCTAAGGTTAATATGACTAAAGATGTAATAAGAGCAATTGGTCAAAATGGTACTTAAGCGTTTTATTTTTCTTCTTATTTTTTCACTTCCTTTGTGCGCGGCTGTTTCTCCCAATGAATTTATTGAAAACTTTGTTAATAAAAAGAACTATGGAGAAATATTTAAAATAGATTTATTAATATTCGAGAATAAATTTATAGACGAGGTTGATTTAAAGGAAAAGTGGAAGCAATTAGATCCCTTAATACTCAGTGAAGGTTTATTTAGTATTAAAGACAAACCGACACTTTTAGTTAAAAAACCAACTTTTAAAGAAGAAGTAAAAAATAATTTTATCCAAATAAATCTAGAAAATTCAAATCCAGATAATGCGCAGATAGAAGAGATTGACAATATAAAAGAAGAAAACGTTAAAAATTTAAACTTCAATTTTTTTGAAAGAATACCTTATGATAAGGAATTAGAGAAAATAAAGAATAAATTAGATAGAAATGCAGACTACCAAGTATTACATTCAATTTCCTGGTATCAGCCTCTTGTAGAAAAGGAGCAATCTGCATCCATATATGTTGAAAACTCAAACAACCAAACAAAAACTTATGGTCAAATACTAATCTATAAAGATAGATACCTTCATTTTGATGCGAAATTAAGATTGAGTGAAAAAACTGAATCTCCTGTTTTTGAATCAAAAATTGTAAAGACATCTGATTTTAATGAATTATTAAAATCTAAGTCTAAAAGAGATGACAATAATGTAGATAATTCTTATTGGGTGCAAACTATCTTTAACAATATTAAAGTAAATATAGGTGATTTCTCAAACTGGGTTTTGAATAGTGATGATAATGACTATTTGATAGATCTAAATTATGAAAATAACTTAGAAAATTATTTCGAAGATCTATATGAAATAAATCAAGAGGTAAAGATAGAAGAAAATCAATATCACTTTATTGACCACCCCTACTTCGGGATTATAGTTAGGATTTCTTCTGTATAAGCTAATTGAAATTACTCTTGTTTGATAAATTCTTTTCTAACTTCTCAAGAATTTCTTTTTCTTCTCCTGAAGATTCGGACAAAAGCTTCTTGGTTTTTTCTAAACTTTTCTCTAACGATAACCAGGGCCCTTTGTCATAAAGTCTTTGATTAAGGAAGTTTTGGTATCTGGACATCATATCCGGTGATGCAAGTTCAGGAGATTGAGAACAAATTAATCTTTCTGCTAATTCTTTATATC
Source organism: uncultured SAR86 cluster bacterium (assembly GCA_902554355.1). GTDB lineage: Bacteria > Pseudomonadota > Gammaproteobacteria > Magnimaribacterales > Magnimaribacteraceae. The sequence goes on from CACDOC010000002.1 coordinate 19,146, forward strand.
TAGAATCTTCGAAACCATCGAGTAATTTACTTCTCTCTTCCCAAGGCAGTGAATGAAATCTCTCCATCCATAAATCATCAGCGTCAGATGGGAAGCCTGAATAGACACTTTGTTCTAGATACTTTGGTGGAGGATAGTTGATTTGGTTACTAGCCAATAATTCACTCACTCTCGTTTGAAGTTTAACGTTTTCTTGAATCTTTCTTGCCCTTTCCTCTAATTGGTCATAAGGAATATCTAAAAAAGTACCAATATTTGGTATTTGATCTGATGGCATAACAGGTAAACTTTTATTAATTCTAACTTTCCTTATTGCAGTTCCACTATTGCCAATTTGTTCTAATAATTCAGAATCTGTTAAATCATTTAACTGATCAGGATCAAAGTATAAATCTGCTACAGCAACTTCATTATTCATTTTTGGATTCTGTCCACAAAAGGTTACAGGGTATGTAAATCTCTTTCTTCTAACAACTTCTCCAATCATTGCAAAAGGTTGGGATTGTAATAATTCTAAGTTTCCATTTTTCGAAGCGCCTTTTATAGATGCTTTCCAGACTGGTGCAGCGTTTTTGACAATTAACTTACTTAACTCTAGCATTTGAACACAATCTGCTAAAGCATCATGGGCATTTATAATCTCAATAGAGTTGGCATCTGACCAATCAGTAAGTTTCATGCTAACTTCATTTTCTTCAAAAGAAGGTAATTTGAGGCTGTCTGGAAAAAAGTTTGCTACCAACTGTAGCGTACTCATCATGTCTAACCTTGAAGCTCCTAAAGTATTGGTTATGTATAAAGGCAGAAGGTTCCAGTAGAACTGTCTTCTAAAAAGCTCTTCATCAAATCTGTGTCCATTATAAGTTATATAGACAGCATTTCTTCTCTTAGACCAGTCTAGCCAAGTATGTCGAAGTAGTTTCATCATCTCGTAATGAGACATCGCATCTTCTTCTAAACATTCAGTTTTTTTGTGGACTAAGAAGGCTTCAGGGGAAGGCACAACCCAAGGCAATAACTTACTACCAATATCTTGAGAGTTTTCTTGATTTAGAGACTCATCAGTTAGTATTGAACCAACTTGAATAATCTGAGAAAAATTGATATCTAAACCGGTTGTTTCAGTATCAGTGAATATGTAACAAGAATCTGCGTTTAATTGAGACATCAAAAGTTAGTTTAATCTATGTATGCGACAATTAATGTCGTTATTTATAAAGAAATTACTTGTAATAAGCATTCTCGCGATAAGAGTGATCAGTTACGTCCATGACCCCTTTTAATCCATCTACTTGTTCGAGTAATGTTTTTTCAACACCATCTTTAAGAGTTAAGTCAACCATACCACAACCTTGGCACCCTCCTCCAAATTGCAAAACAGCGGTTTCCTTATCTAGAACTTCAACTAATGACACTTCTCCTCCGTGGGAGGCTAAGCTAGGATTTATCTCAGAATAAAGCACATAATTAATTTTCTCTTCAATAGAAGCGTTTTCCTTTATTTGAGGTAACTTAGCGTTTGGAGCTTTTATAGTTAAAGTTCCACCAAACTTGTCTGGAGAATAATCAACTACTGCGTCTTTAATAAAATCAAGAGAGTTTCTCTCTAAAAACAGAGAAAAACTTAGTTCATCAATAAGCAAATAATCATCAAGACTTTCATCTTCTTTAGCATACGCAATACAGGTTTCAGCTCTAGGTGTTCCTGGTTCACTTACAAATATTTTAATTCCTACAGTGTCCTTCTCTTGAGACCCTAATAATTCATCAAGATATTTTTCTGCTGATTCTGTAATTGTTAACTCTTCCATTTCTCTATTCTATCAAATTTAGAATTAATTTATTTTTAAGTTTTCCTGTAAGATAAGGGACTCTTTAAAACTAACAGTAGAGGATTTTAAATACAATGTTGTCGAGTAAAATTTCCTCTGAAAATTACAAAAATCAATTTAAAGAAAAAGAAGAAATTTTTAACTCTTACTTTAATGAAGTAATTACCAGAAATATTTTTCCTTCAAATTATCATTCTTTCAGACATAGATGTGAATTTAGTGTTTTAAACACTGATCATGGCATTAAGTATTCAATGATTAAAGATAATAAGCGCGTAGAGATAGATGAATACCCTATTTGTTCAGAGTCTATACAAACTTTAATGAAAGAGTTGTTGAAGACAGTCAATCTGGAAGAAGTACTGTATAAAAAAATTTTTCAAATTGAATTCCAAAGTTCTAGGTCTAAAGAAGTAATGGTTACTTTAATCTATCATAAAAAATTAGGATCAGATTGGATTGAGAAGGCAAATTTAATTAAAGACAATCTTAAATGTTCGGTTATAGGTAGGAGCAAAAAACAAAAATTAATAATTGGTCAAGATTATGTAACTGAAGAGTACAAATCTATTAATCAGAGTTTCAAACTAAATTTATATGAACAATGTTTTAGCCAGACAAACCCTGATGTCTGTGATCAGATTATTAATTGGGTAGAAGAGATTGGAAAAAGGGATTCAGATATCCTTGAACTTCATTGTGGATTAGGTACCTTTACGATTCCTCTGAGTAAGTTATTTAATAACGTAATAGCTACTGAAAATAGTCGCCCTAGCCTTTTAGCTCTTGAGCATAATGTTAATCTAAATAAATGTCATAACATCAAATACGCAAGACTATCAGGTAAAGAAACTCTTGAAGCTTTTGAAGGAAAGAGAGAATTTAGAAGGTTAAAAAATAAATGTATTTCTTTTAAAGATTTTAACATTAGATCAATATTTGTTGACCCGCCTAGAGAAGGTATTGACGCCCATACCTTAAGAAAAATATCGCAATTTGATGAGATTATTTATATATCTTGTGGCTTTGAGTCTTTAAAAAGAGATCTAGATATACTAAAGAAAACTCATAAGATAAAGAAAGTAGCGATGTTTGATCAATTTCCTTATACGGAACATATTGAATCTGGCGTCATCCTAGAAAGGATAACGCCATCAGATTAGATATTTCTATAATTTAGATTCAAGTTCGGGTAGTGCATCAAATAAATCAGCTACTAACCCATAATCTGCAACTTGGAATATAGGAGCTTCTTCATCTTTATTAATTGCTACAATTACTTTACTGTCTTTCATTCCGGCTAAATGCTGAATAGCACCTGAAATTCCTACAGCAATATATAAATCTGGTGCAACTATCTTACCTGTTTGCCCAACTTGCATATCATTTGGAACAAATCCAGAGTCTACAGCTGCTCTAGAGGCACCAATTGCTGCTCCAAGCTTATCAGCTATCCCATTTAGTAGACTAAAGTTATCCCCATTTTGCATACCTCTTCCACCTGAAATAACCACATCTGCTGCGGTCAATTCAGGTCGATCAGATTCTGCTATCTCCTCTTTTACAAAAGACGAGATGCCTAGATCAGTATCATTATCTAACTCTTCTAGGTCAGCACTTCCGCCAGAAGATTCACAAGCATCAAACCCAGTGGTTCTAACAGTTATCACTTTAATGGAATCATTACTTTTAACTGTTGCAATACAATTTCCTGCATAAATAGGTCTTTCAAAGGTATCTTCCGATGTTACAGCACTGATATCAGATATTTGAGAAACGTCTAATAAGGCTGCGACCCTTGGCATAAAATTCTTTCCGTTTGTTGTTGCAGCTGCCAATATATGAGAATAATTAGCCCCTAATTCAGCTACAAGATTACCTAAATTCTCTGCTAAAGCATTTTCATAACCTGTTTTGTTAGCTAATAGAACTTTGGAAACACATGGTATTTGCTGAGCCGCTTCTGCTACTGTTCCGCATTCGCTTCCAGCTACAAGTAAATTAATATCGTTACCAATTTCTGTAGCGGCAGCTAGTGCATTTAAAGTAGAAGATTTTAGTTCTGAATTATCGTGTTCTGCTATTACTAATATACTCATGAAATCACCTTTGCTTCATTTTTAAGTTTATCGACCAGTTCATCAATGCTTTCAACTATTATGCCTGCAGCCCTTTCAGGCGGAGGACTGACCTTTAAAGTTTCTGTTCTAGGGGACACATCCACACCTAGGTCTTCACAAGAGATAGTTTCTAAAGGTTTTTTCTTTGCTTTCATTATATTTGGTAAAGAAGCATATCTGGGCTCATTTAATCTCAAATCAGTTGTTATTATTGCAGGTAGATTTAATGATACCGTCTGCAAACCTCCATCTATCTCTCTAGTTACTTCAACTTTGTTATCTTTAATGTCGACTTCAGAAGCAAAGGTGCCTTGTCCGTAGCCAAGCAATGCGGCAAGCATCTGACCAGTTTGGTTAGCGTCATCATCTATTGCCTGTTTACCTAAAATTACTATTTCGGGACCCTCTTTCTCCACAATTGCCTTGAGAGCTTTTGCCACTCCTAAAGGCTCAGGAATTTCAGAGGTTTCAATTAAAATTGCTCTATCTGCTCCTAATGCTAAACAAGTTCTTAGCTGCTCTTGAGAAGCTGAATCTCCAACTGAAACAGCTACCACTTCTTCAGCTTTACCAGCTTCTTTCAATCTAACAGCTTCTTCTATAGCTATTTCACAAAATGGATTAATTGCCATTTTTGCATTACTCAGATCTGGGCCACTCTCGTCAGATTTAGCTCTAACTTTGACGTTATAATCAACTACTCTTTTAACGGGAACTAGAATCTTCATACTATTTTCCTTATATGGTAAAATTCAAAATCGTATTCTATAACTGCAGCCCATCTCAATACAAATAAATAATATCAATAATGAAAAATACTGAAAGAGAATCAATGGAGTATGACGTAGTTATAGTTGGCGCTGGTCCGGCCGGATTGTCTACTGCAATAAAGCTTAAACAATTATGCAACGATAATTCAAAAGAGATATCGATTTGTGTAGTTGAGAAAGGTTCTGAAGTTGGAGCCCATATTCTTTCTGGTAATGTGTTTGATCCAAAAGCTCTTAATGAACTCATACCAGATTGGAAAGAACTAGGTGCACCGCTAAATACTCCAGTTAAAAAAGATTCTGTTAGATATTTAATCAATGAATCCAGTAACTTCTCCATACCTACATTATTCGCTACAACTTTTAAAAATCATGGAAACTACATCATGAGTTTAGGTAATTTTTGTAGATGGTTAGGAGAATATGCGGAAGGACTTGAAATAGATATTTTTCCTGGATTTACAGCCTCTCAACTTATATATGACAATGAAACAGTTATAGGAGTTTCTACAGGAGATATGGGTATAGACTCCTCTGGTGAGAAAAAACCTAGTTTTGAACCTGGAATTGACCTTTTAGCTAAATATACAGTTTTATCTGAAGGATGTAGAGGGCATTTAGGAAAGCAGGTTATTAATAGATTTAATCTTGATCAGGATAGTGATCCGCAACACTATGGTATAGGCTTTAAGGAAGTTTGGAATATTAAACCTGATCTGCATGAAGAAGGACTGGTAGTTCATACAATGGGATGGCCGGCAGCAAAAGGTGTTCTGTCTGGTTCATATTTCTATCATGGTGAAAAAAATCAAGCATTTTTGGGTTATATAGTGCCACTAGATTATGACAATCCGCACATAAGTCCTTTTGATGAGTTCCAGCAATGGAAGCACCAAACGTCCATCAAAAAATATTTAGAAGGTGGAACAAGAACCGCTTATGGCGCAAGAGCTCTTATAAAAGGAGGTTACCAGTCGATACCGAAAATGCATTTTCCTGGAGGACTGCTTGTTGGAGATGATGCAGGAACTATGAATTTTCCTAGAATTAAAGGAACGCATACTGCTATGAAATCAGGAATGATTGGAGCTGAAAGTATTTATGAAGAGTTTTTTCAAGAAGAGTCAAAGAAAGACCTAGCTAATTTTAAAACAAATTTGGAGTCTTCATGGTTAGAAAAAGAATTACATAAAGCTAGGAATTTTTTACCATTTATACATAAATTTGGGACCCTATTAGGTGTTGCTTTTGCAGGAATGGATCAACTCATATTCAGAGGAAAATTACCTTTTACTCTTCATCATGACGAGCCTGATCATCAATGTCTCAAAGAAGCAGATCAAATGCCAAAGATAGAATACCCAAAACCAGATGGGGTAATTAGTTTTGATAAACTCTCTTCAGTATTTTTATCAAATACTAACCATGAAGAAGATCAACCCTGTCATTTAGTTTTGAAAGATCCTTCTATACCGATAGACGTTAATTTACCTAAATATGATGAGCCTGCTCAAAGATATTGTCCTGCTGGAGTTTATGAAATTGTAGAAAAAGATGGTGATAAAATCTTCCAGATAAATGCTCAAAATTGTGTTCATTGTAAGACTTGTGACATAAAAGACCCTTCTCAAAATATTAATTGGGTTACCCCTGAAGGGGCTGGAGGACCTAATTACCCAAATATGTAATAAAATCAATACTTTACATTTAAAAAAAAAGTTAAAAAAAAGTTAAAAAAAAGTTAAAAAAAGTATTGACCGATACTAAAAAAAGAGTATTATTAACTTACTTAATTATCCGATCTGGAAACAACTCGAGACGGTAGAAAGAAGAGATAAATAAGTTAGAGAACGAAAGTAGAAAGCTCTAATAAATAAAGGTACCAAAAAAATTTATTAGACCACCAAGATTAAAAGAGAAATTAATCAAGGCGCTAGAAAAAAAAACTCAAATCTAGACACTTTCGAACTCGAACTAAACAGAGCTAAGGCTCTGTTTTTTTATGCCCCTAATATAATTTAAAGAATGATTCTTGGCTTACAACCCCAAAATCTGCACCCTTCTGTTCTCCTAAATCAATTAATTTATAGTAAACATTCCTCGATATTAGGGCTTCTAAGTTTTTCCTTACTAATACATATGGTGAAGGTTCTAAAGTTTCCTTATTAACTTCAACTCTTAGTGGATGATCTGAATTTAAAGAAAAGGTCTCATGAGTATTTGTTTTAAAATTTATTATTTGTTGTTCATCAGAGCTTAGAACCTCAAAATCAATAATTATGAATGGTTTGTCTTCTACAACAATCCTAATTTTTTCTATAGGAGTAACTAGATAGTAGAAACCATCAGAATCTAATCGCAGTACCCTGCTAAACAAATTAACCATTCTTTCTCTTCCTATTGGAGAATTCATAAAAAACCATCTACCAGATCTATCAATTCGCATTTCTACGTTCTCGCATAAGGGAGGGTCCCACTTCTCAACAGGTGGGAAAGTATCTTCATCTAGCTTTGATAGTTCTGAAAATATTGATGAGATTGATGGTTTATTCATTTATATAAATATTTGATAAATAAGAATCTGAAGGGATAAAAGAATTAAAACAAAACCTATAATTTTTTCAAATAAATCTAAGAACGAAGAAAATTTATTTTTAAAACCTTCATTAGTAAAAACATAGGAAATAATTGAAAACCATATGAATGTAGCCAAAGCCATATAGGCTCCATAAAGTAAAAGGTATAGATTATTTCCTGTACCTATAACTACGCTAAAAACAGTTATGAAGAATAAGATAGCTTTAATGTTAGTAACATTTGTAATTAGACCTGCCAGAAATCCATTAAATTTATCTGTGTTCGTATTTTCCTTTTCAATATTACCCAAACCTTTACTGCCTAGAATGGAATTAACTCCCAAATATAATAAATAAAGCGATCCTATAATTTTGAGGATTGTTAAGAACAGTTCATTTGATGTTATTAATAAAACTAAACCTGTTATTGCTAGAAGAGAATGAAATAGTATTCCTACCCCTATTCCTAAGCTGGTCCAGATTGCAACTTTTCGGTTATATCTTAAGCTTTGTCTAGTTACTAATGCGAAATCAGGACCTGGGCTTGCTACCGCAAATAAATGCAAAATTGCTACAGTAAAAAACTCCATCATTTAATTAAATTAATGTAGGTTCTATTTCTAATTTAACTTTAAATTTGTCATAAATATCATCGATAATAGAATCAGCAAATCTAACTATTTCATTTCCATCTAAATTGCCATTTGTTGTTATGACTAAAGCATGCTGCTCTGATACCTTGACGTTCTTCATTCCATTTCCTTTCCATCCAGCTGCTTCTATCAGGTAGCCTGAAGGTACTTTATATTTAGAATTTGCCTCATAATAAGGTACATTAATTATCTTAGTTAGATTTCTAAAATCACCCTCTTCCAGGATCAAGTTCTTAAAAAAACTGCCAACATTAAATTCTATATTATGATCAGGTAAAATAATCTTTCTTAGAGATGACACGCCGTCAAATACGTCTTTAGGCTTTAAATTTTCTATATCCTTAGGGCTCGATCTAAAAAATTCTTCTAATGAAACATAAGAAATGTCTATGCAAGGTTCTAGATGAGTCTCAAAAACTACTGAGGTAATAAAATATTCTTTCTTATTCTGGAATACACTGGATCTATAACCAAAATTGCACTCCTCTTTAGAGAATATTCTTTCTTCTGCAGTAAGTGTATTGATTGATTTAACCTCTTTAATAAACGCAGAAACCTCTTTTCCATATGCTCCAATATTCTGTATTGGCGAGGCGCCCACAGTCCCAGGTATAAGAGCTAGGTTTTCTAGGCCGTACCTTTCATTAGATAAACTCCAATCAACAAATTTATGCCAGTTTTCACCCGAGAAAATTTCTACTATCCTTTCGTCGTGTTCAATCTTTCCAAGGATATTATTTTTGATCACCAATCCATCATAATCTTTAGTGAAAACAATATTTGATCCTTCTCCGATAAAAAGTATAGGGAGGTTCTTGAGCTTAGAAAATTCTATCGCTTCTAGAAATTGCTCTACTGTTTCAATTGAACAGAAATATTTTGCCAGTTGATTGATTCTTAATGAATTAATATCTTTTATAGAATAGTTCTCTTCAATTTTCATTTTATAAAGAACTGGCCACTTCTCTTGCTAATTCTAATTCTTCTTCAGTGTCTACTCCTAAATGAATATCACTTATAGATTCTTTTCCGTATATAACTTCTTTATGATCCATAGCTCTCATTTGTTCAAGTTTCGTATCCATCTCTCTTTCACTTTGAGACCATTTCACAAACTGCTTTAGAAAACTAGCTCGATAAGCATAAATGCCAAGATGCATTTTAGCTTTATCAATATCATACTTATCATCTATATTTCGAGAGAAATTAGCTATACTTCCATCCTCTTTAATCCATAACTTAACGACACTTGTATTTGTTATATCTTTGGCATCTAAATTAGCGAATAAAGTTGCCATGTTTGAAGATTTTTGCACCATTAAATCGAACAAATTATTGATATCTTCGGGATCTATAAAAGGCTCATCTCCCTGTACATTAACAACAATCTGATCCTCTTCTAAATCAAGAATATTTACAGCTTCAGCAAGTCTATCTGATCCTGTTAAATGACCTCGTCTAGTTAAAACAGTATCGATACTATTATTGGAACAGTGGGCAATAATCTCTTCAGAATCCGTAGCAACTAAAACTTTCTTAGCCTTGCTTTGTAGAGCTTGTTCATAAACTCTCTGTATTAATGTTTTATTACCTATTAATTTTAATGGTTTTCCTGGTAACCGAGTAGATTCCATTCTAGATGGTATTAAAACGATAAAATCCTGCATTTAATCTATTTTACGAGCTTCATCAGGAAGCATTACAGGTATTCCATCTTTAATTGGATAGGCTAATTTACTTTTTTTACAAATTAACTCATTTCCAACTTGCTCTAATGGCTCTTTGGATACAGGACAAACTAGTATATCTAGCAACTTCTTATCTAATGCAGTCATTTAATCTCCAATTTCTTTAAGTTTGGCAAGTAATTCTGTTTTAAAAATATCATCCTTAATTTCTGCTTCAATTGATAAATACCAAAGATTTTTATTCTTCATATCCATACATCTTACAGCGTCCTTTTCTGTCATTAAGATAGGATGATTATCTTCAAAATTTAAATCCTCTTCTTTAAATTGATAGTGATCTGGGAAACTGTGCTCTACAAGATTAAGACCTAAAGCATTTAATGTATTATAAAACTTAGAAGGGTTTCCTATTCCAGCAACAGCATGCACGTTTCTCGATAAAGGCCAATCATTTGCAGGAAACCTTCTATTGTCACTTAACCGAACCCATTCCAGTGGTTTGTAGATCATTAAACAATCCTCTTGTATCTCATCTAAATCTAATCTTTTAGAGGAACTAACGATAAAATCAACATCTTTTAGACGTTCAATAGGTTCTCTTAAAGGGCCAGCAGGCAAACAAAGATTATTTCCTATTCCTCTTATTCCATCAAAAACAACAATTTCCATATCTCTATCTAGTTTATAGTGCTGTAATCCATCATCACTTATAACTATGTCTGTATCTGTTTCTTCTAACAATTTCTTAACAGCTTGAGTCCTGTTAGGAGAAATACAAATTGGTCTATTAGTATTTCTATGAATAATAAGTGGCTCATCTCCTGAATCATCTACTCTCGAGTTATCATCAATAATTAACGGGTATTGATTTGATTTGCTTCCATAACCTCTACTTACTATTCCTGGTTTATATCCTTGGTCCTCAAGAAGCTTAGATAACCAAATAACAAAAGGCGTTTTTCCAGAACCTCCTACAATAATATTTCCAACAACTATTACGGGAATATCTGGTTTCCAGGAAAGCTCTGAATTAAGTAAGAATTTATTTCTTCTTCTTATTGCTATAGATTTAATAAGTCTAGAAATTGGCCAAAGGATCCACAACCAAAGTCTTTTCTTATACCAACTATCTTCAATAAAGCTAACTTGATTTATTTCCGTCTCTTCAGGCACAGTCAAATCTGTAATTTCATCTGTTTTAGTTATTTCCTGAGGCTCGTCTTTAAATTGATTCTTGTGGAGTTCAGCATAATAGCTACCTTTTTCAATAAGAGATGCATGGTCACCTACTTCTACAATCTTTCCATGATCCAATACAACAATCTTATCTGCAGATTCAATTGTTGAAAGACGGTGAGCAATAACTAAAGTGGTCTTATTTTTAGATAATTCAACAAGCGCCTCTTGAATATAATTTTCTGATTCTGAATCTAGAGCTGAGGTTGCCTCATCAAGAATAAGTATAGATGCGTCTTTTAATATGGCTCTTGCTATAGCTATCCTTTGACGTTGACCTCCGGAGAGTAAGACACCATCATCGCCTGCTTGTGTCTCATATCCATCAGCCATTAATTCTATAAAAGAGTCTGCATTGGCTTTTCTTGCAGCTTCTTTTATTTTATCCAAATCATTATTTGAAGATCCATAATTTATATTGTTGGCGATAGTGTCATTAAACAGGGTCACGTTTTGGCTAACCAAGGCTATGTGTGATCTTAAATTAGTTATTTCATATTCCCTTATAGATATGTCATCTATCTTTATATCTCCTTCGTATCCATCATAAAACCTAGGAAGTAAGCTCATTAATGTTGTTTTACCAGCACCTGACTTTCCAACAAAAGCTATGGTTTCTCCTTTCTTAATTAGTAAATTAATATCTTCTAGCGTATTGTCTCCTTCTGCTCCTTCATAAGAGAAATTAAGATTTGAAAAACTTATCTCTCCATTAATTTCTTCTGAAGTATAACTACCTTCATTTTTTTCAGGCGTTTCATCCAATTGACTAAATATATCTTCAGCTGCGGCTAGTCCTTTCTGTATCTGACTATTAATTTCTGATAATTGTCTTACAGGCTTAGCAAGCATTCCTGCAGCGCTAAAAAAGGCTATAAAAGTACCAGGGGTCATATTAGAAACAATAGAAGCATCAAGCGCTAACCATGTTATTAATGCTAAAGCTGCAGAAACAAAAAGCTGAATTAATGGGGAAGCAATTGAATTAGTAGCTTCTAATTTTAGATTCTGCTTTCTATTATTGTCACTCGCATTTTTAAATCTGTTGATTTCATAATCTTCTCCACCAAAGGACTTAACTTCTTCATGTCCAGTTATGGTTTCGGAAGCTACATGTGTTACATCTCCCATCGCTGTCTGAATTCTTCCGCTAATCTTCCTAAGCCTTCTCGCAGCTATACCAACTATTATCGCTATGAAAGGAGCAGCTATAAAAAGAAACATAGCTAATTTCCAATTAAGAAACATTAAATAAGTAATTAAACCTATAACTAATAAACCTTCACGTATAAAAATTTTTAATGCATTTGTAGCCGCACCGGTTACCTGCATTACATTAAAGGTTATTCTCGAGATTAAATGTCCAGAACTATGTTGATCGTAGTAAGAGCTTGGCAATACAGTAAGTTTATTAAAAAGTTCTGTTCTAATATTATGAACAAGCCTATTGGATATAGAGGAAAGAAGGTAATTTCCTACAAAAAAACCGATACCTCTTACTAACGCTATAACAATTAGAACTAAAGGCAGAATAAGACGCATGTCCCCAATGGGGTCATTGACGTAATCAATAACTCTCTTAAGCCATTCAGTGGCTGCAACTTGAGAACCTGAATAAACAGCAAATCCTATAATGCTGACAACAAATAATGGTATATAAGGCAATACATACGAAAGCAATCTACCGTAAAGGCGGATACCTGATAGTTTTGTATTTTTACTAGCCATAGGACTCTATTCTAGATTCAATAACCTATCCAGTCGACTTGAGACATTTTTATCGTGAGTTGCAATAATTAAGCTAATATTGAGATCTTGACTTAAATCAATTACAAGATTCATAAAATTATCCACATTCTTCCTATCTAAACTTCCTGTTGGTTCATCCATTAATATTGATGATGGCTTATTTATGATTGACCTTGCAATTGCAACTCTTTGTCTTTCGCCTCCAGAAAGCTGATTAGGTTTACTGCCTTCTTTAGCTTTCAGATCAACTTTATCTAATATATCTTTAGCTTCTTTTAAACTATTTTCTTTAGATTTACCGGATAACCATAAAGGCAAGGCTACATTCTCGATGGCACTAAATTCTGGTAGTAAATGATGAAATTGATAAACAAACCCAATATTCTTATTTCTAAATTTAGCTCTATCATCTCTATCTAATAAGACAATATCCTTTCCATTGAAATTAACTTCACCTGAATCAGGCAAGTCCAGTCCCGCTAGAATATGAAGAAGTGTTGATTTTCCACATCCTGAGACTCCAGTTAAACCTATACGTTCTCCCTCTTTAACTGAAAAACTCAAATTACTTAAGACAGTAAGTTGCTCATCAGCTTGGTCATAGGTTTTGTTTATATTGACACAATTGATTAAATCATTATTCATATTTAAGTGCCTCTGCTGGTTCAACTTTCGAAGCTATCTTAGCTGGGTAAACACTAGCAATTGATGCTAAGAAAAAGGAAATAACACAAATAGAAAAAATCCAAATTCTTCTAATGTCTATAGGAAAATAATCTATGAAGTATACTTTCATAAAATGAATTCCAAATAGACTCTCAATAAAGCTAACGATTGATCCAAAGTAGGTTGTTACAAGTAATCCCATTAACAACCCAATAATTACACCTACTAAACCTATTAGGAAACCAAAGAATAAAAAAATGTTCTTAATTAAACGATTCGTAGCCCCTAAAGAAATTAAGATAGCAATCTGAGATTCTTTCTCCTTAATTGTCATAATAAGCATAGACATTAAGTTATATGACGATATGAGAACTAATGTCATTAGCATAAAAGCAACTAAAAACCTTTCCATTTGAATAGCTTCAAACAGGGTTCCATAAGTTGTCTCCCAAGTGCTAGCTTTATAATTTTTTTTAAATTCTTTATTGATCCTTACTAAATCTGATCTAATGTAATCTTTAGCGTTAAATAGATTTGAATATCTTATTCTAATTCCATGCACAGATTCCCCAGTTCTTAATAATTTAGAGGCTTTGTTCGTATTTAAATAAACATAACTCTGATCAATTTCTGGGGCGCCTAAACTAAAAATTCCAGTAATCTTAAATTTCTTTGTTCTAGGTAAAATTCCTGCCAGTCCTAAGGTTGTTTCAGGTACAAGTATATTTACTGAGTCTCCTACTGTTAAACCCAATTGAATAGCTAAAATATCTCCTATTACTAAGTTGTAGCCATTACCTTTTAATGAATCCATAGACCCTTCAATAAAGTGTTCTTCGATTGTTGAAACATTCTTTTCGTATTTCGGGTCTATTCCAAATATGTAAACTCCTTTTAGATAAGTTCCAGAACTTAACAAGCCTTGCGTTTCTATATAAGGTGCAATTCCTAAAACATTAGAATTGAGCATTAAAGATTCGCTTAAACCTTCGATCTCGGTCTTAGAAATATTTCCTTGTATAGAAGCATGAGGAATGGCCTGAAGTATTCTAGTTTTTAATTCTCGTTCAAAACCATTCATGACTGAAGTAACAAGTATCAAAATAGCTACTCCGATGGCAATTCCTGCAAGGGCCATTCCAGATTGGAATGAGATAAAACCTTGACCTTTGCTTTTGAAGTATCTTAGAGCAATAAAAAGAGATATATTTTTCATAAGAACCCTATATCACTGTAAGGAAAGAATTAGGCTGATTTTGGGTTATCTTCTTTCTTTTTGTATGGAGGCACTAAACCTGCGAGTTTGTTTAGATTCAACCAAGACTGCTTATATACAGATTTAGCATGACTAAATTCTTTAAAGCCATCATGCCCATGATAAGAACCCATTCCACTAGGACCTACTCCACCAAATGGTAAATCCTCCATTGTTATATGGGAGATAACATCATTTACAGTAACACCACCAGAAGTAGTATTATCAAGAACATAATCCTTTTCTCTAGAGTCTTCACCAAAATAATACAGCCCCAAAGGTCTATCCTTGCTATTAATATAATTTACTGTTTCAGAAACATCTTTGTATGTTTTTACTGGTAAAACAGGACCGAAAATCTCTTCCTGCATAACTTGCATATCTTCAGTAGGATTTAAAATAATGGTAGGGGGTATTTTATGGTGAGGTTGCTGACTAAAATCTTCATTAGAAGGGTTAATCTCGACAACATCAGCTCCTTTTTCTTTTGCATCAGAAATGTAACCTTGAATACGATCATAATGCTTTTGATTAATAATCGATGTGAAATCTTCATTATCTTTCATATCAGGATACATCTCTGAAGTCACTTCAACAGAGGCTTGAACAAATTCATCTACACTATCTTCAGGAACTAGAGCATAATCAGGAGCTAAGCAAATTTGACCTGCATTCATTGTTTTGCCTTGCATAACTCTGGTAGCCGTCTCTTTAATTTTAGAAGATTTACCGACTACAACTGGAGATTTTCCTCCAAGCTCTAGAGTCAGGGGCACTAAATTGTCTGAAGCTGCTTTCATTACATGTTTAGCAATAGCAGTGCCACCAGTAAAAATTAAGTGATCAAAAGCTAGTCCACTAAATGCAGCTCCAACTTCAGGATCACCGGTAAATACTGCAATCTCTGATTCATCAAAAAACTCTTCTATCATAGATTTTGTAAGATCAGAAGACGAAGGAGTAAGCTCAGAAGGCTTTAACATTACTCTATTGCCAGCTGATAAAATTCCACCCAGAGGAGCTAGAGCGAGGTTTAAAGGAAAATTCCAGGGACTAATTGCACCGACAACACCTTTAGGCTGATATCTTATTTCTGCTTTAGCTCCTAAAAGAGATAAAACTGGCCCTAAAGGAGCTATAGCAGCCTTTCTTTTCTCAGTTTTCATCCACTTCTTTAAGTTCTTTTTTGCGTGAAGCATAGGCCCTATCACAGACTGTACTTCTGTTGCTGCAGACATTACTGGATCTCTATTTCCAAAATCATCTTGTAAAGCAGAAATTATTTCTTTCTCATATTTTGTAACCATAGATACCACTCTATCTAACCGATCAGCTCTCAGCTCTAAACTAGGAGCTCCTTCTTTAATATTTAAGCTCTTTTGAAGCTCCAATACACGATGCATATTTTGTATAGTTTCGTTACTCATAAATTACCCCTTATTTAAACTGATCTTTTAGCCTTGTCTTTTTCATTACTACTTTTAATCGTTTCACGTATTGCTTCCCAATCTTTGTCTTCAAGCGAAGCTAAGGCCCTATAAAAGGTTCCACCCGTTAAGTATTCTGCTCCATCAATAGCAATAGTTTGACCATTTAAATAGTTACAACCGTCAGACATAAGAAAAGTGGCTAAGTTCCCTAATTCTTCCATTTCACCTACTCTACCCATAGGGTTTTGACTATATGCACCACCTGAATCAGAAGCAGCCGCATCTGGATCTTGACCAGGAGATAATCTAGCCCAGGCACCCTCTGTAGGAAAAGGCCCTGGAGCTATAGCGTTTATTCTTATACCTGTTTTACCCCATTCCGTTGCCAAAGATTGCGTCATAGCATGAATGCCGCTCTTTGACATAGCAGAAGGCACTGTAAAAGCTGATCCTGTCCAAACCCAAGTAGCTAATATTGATATTATATTTCCTCCCATCCCAAGCTCTAACCACCTTCTTCCAACTGAGTGAGTTACATAAAATGTTCCATGAAAGACAATGCTAGCAATAGCATCAAAACCTCTATGAGAAAGATCTTGCGTTCTAGAAATGAAATTTCCAGCAGCATTATTGACTAAACCATGTATGGGGGCTTCTTCAAAAATTTCACTTATAGTGTTATCTACATCTTGAGGTCCTCTTATATCTAAACCGTAACATTTAACAGAACCTCCTTGTTCATCCATAAGTTCTTTAGCAGTGTCTTCTAATACACCTACCCTTCTTCCACAAATTAGAACTTCTGCTCCGTATTTCAAAAAATATCTAGACATCTCTTTTCCCAGACCAGAACCGCCGCCAGTCACAAGAATTCTTTTTCCTTTAAGTAGATCGTCTTTAAACATGCTATCTCCTTTATTAATTTAGGCTTGATACTATATCAAATTAATGTATTTTAACGTTTATTTTATTAACTATGGTAAGTCAGAAGTTTCTTCAGAATAACTTTGATAATCATTTCTATAGTTTTTTTCTTTAATCCATTTATGCCTTCTATTTGTTAAAACAAAGAAAAGTGTAATCAGCATTAAAAATGAACTCAATAAATAAGGGTAACAAGGACTTAATACATATAAGGGCATTGAAATGATTGGTGAAATAACGTGCCCTACAGGTATTACCATACCTAAAAAGCCACTAGCTGAGCCTTGGTGTTCTTTACCAACTGATAGAGAAAGAGACGATGATACACCTGGACCTAGCATTCCACCGCCTAGACCATAGAAAAATAAAGAAATATAAATATGAACCAAAGTAGTGCTATATGCTATTCCAAGTAAGGAAAAGAATATAAATAAGGCCCCTAATCGGATTAAAGATCCTGGAGAAGTCTGCAATCTGTCAGCTATGAGGAGTTGTCCGTTTAAAATACCAACGGCGGCTAACATAAAACCAACACTTGCCAGGGCAATGTAGTTTGAAGAATTAGGATCAATTACGTCTTGGAAGTAAAAAGAAGATGTTTGAACCAAAGCTGCATTGCAAATACCAAAAGCAGTAGAAACTATTAAAAATGGCCAAACACGGTAATCAAATAAAGAAATCTTAGTTGAATTATCTTTACTCTTAACTAAAGGTGGCGATTTTTCTTTAATTATTAAAAAGATAACAAATAGAGCCCCTAAAGCAAAAAGATAAAAAGGAGCTGTGTAAGAGATTAACAGCAAAACACCTGCTAAAGCTGGTCCTAGAATTCTTCCCATTGAAAAACCTGAATCTAGCCTTGCAAAGGCTCTACTTCTATCTTCAATTGAAGATATATCTGCTATCCAACCTCCAGAAGCTGGTCTAGTTGCGCTCCCAAACATTCCATTTAACAACCTTGCTGCCACCAATAGAACAAAAAGAATCAAACCGGTAAGCTTTTGGGCTTGACCTAAAGAAATAGTAAAACTGAATAGTATCAAAGAAATTGCAAATCCTGATAAACCAATAATAACTACTTTTTTTCTTCCTATTGAGTCGCTCAAGGAGCCCCAGAAAGGGCTAAAAAGCATCCAAAAAAAAGCTGAAGTCGCAAATATAGATCCAATTTGTATTTCAGTTAAACCTAAATCTCTAGCTAAAGGAGGAATAGTAATAAAGATTACTGATTGACCAGCGCCAACGCATAACAAACCTGCAGCTAAAATCCAAATGGTATTAGGTAATTTAGTTACTTCTCTACTCATAAGTCATGATCAGCATATGAATCTTATTATTCTTGGGATCATGTACTAAATATTCGTAATAACTCGAAAGGTTATGAGACCATTCATGTTCATACACTTGTGATTCATTAAATGATGAATTGAAGTCCCTGCATCTCTCTAAAAAATAACATATAGAGCCTTCAGTAATAAAAACATCTAGTAATTTCTTAACATCCGTTAAAGCCACTTTAGAAATAGGTGGACAGGACCATTTAGGAGAAGAAACAATTTGTATGATTTCATTTTTAATATGCCCTTCAGAAAACTTTACAAAATCCTTTTCATTAAGGTTATTAATTAAAAAAGGTCCGTGCTTACCAGCACTTTTTTGAGTGTAATGATCAAAAAATAGCTCTTGATAAACAAAATTATTTAAAAGCGAGTGAAAAAAAATTCTTTTGGTAACTTGAGAGAATTCAGGTTCAGTTTGTAATGTAATTAATCTAAGTAAGCCATGTTCGTGAAGACGAATTAGATACTTATTTTCTACATTAAATTTATACCTATTTTCTAGTGATAAAATATTACTGCTCAAAATCCTTTTATACCTAATGCCTGTCTTACTTCTTTAATAATTGGCTCGGAAATTGATAAAGCCTTTTCTGAACCGTCTACTAATGTTTTTTCAACAAATGATGGATCTTTAATAATCTTGTTGTATTCATTTTTAAAGGGTTTTAAAAAGGAACTAAGTTCTTCAAATAAAACTTTTTTTGCTTCTCCCCACGCTATTCCTTCTTGATAAAGCTTCTGCATTTCGTCAATCTTATCTTTAGGGCTAATTGCCTTGTAAATGTCAAAAATATTAGAATCAGATACTTCTTTAGGCTCTCCGGGTTCAAGTGAATTAGTCTTAATTTTCATGACCAATTTTCTTAATGCTCCTTCTTCACTAAATATAGGAATAGTATTCTCATAAGATTTACTCATCTTTCTTCCATCAATACCAGGAAGTACTCCTGTATTTTTATCAATTATTGCTTCAGGTGCTGTGAGTATTTCTCCATAGTGATGATTAAATTTGAGAGCTATATCTCTAGTCATTTCTATATGTTGTTTCTGATCTTGACCAACTGGAACTGAGTCTGCTTTAAACATTAAAATATCAGCTGCCATCAGAATAGGATAGTTGAAAAGACCCATATTGATGCCCTTATCAATATCTTCAATTTTCTTTGCTTGATTATCAGATACTGCTGCTTTATAAGCATGTGCTCTATTTAACAACCCCTTTGAAGCTAAACAACTCAAAATCCAGGCAAGTTCAAATATATAAGGTATGTCTGATTGTCTATAAAAAATAACTTTTTTCGGATCAAGACCACATGCAAGCCAGCATGCAGCAATATCAAAACTAGATTGATGTCTTAATTGCGAATCTGAATTTTTAATTAAAGAGTGATAATCAGCTAAAAATAAAAAAGACATGGTATCTGTTTTTTCACTAGCCTTTATAGCAGGCAATATTGCACCTACTAAATTCCCTAAATGAGGATCACCCGTGGTGGTGATTCCTGTTAAAACTCTATGTTCTTTACTCACAAAAACTCCGGTAAGTATTCTAACTCATGTAAAAAATAAAGTACTTGATAAGTAACCTATTTGGATTATTATTTTAACAGTATTTTATGGCAGGAATCTTTTTAGCGCTAACTCTAGAAAAGGATCTAAATGATCGATTAATCCACATAAAAAAAGAACTTAAATCTGGCCAATTAGAAGATGCCAACATCTCTTGGATAAGAAATGATCACCATCACCTAACAGTTTATTTTGTGGGTGAAATGGAGCCTGAACAAATAAGTCAAATGCATGAGGATATTGGTAAGATTAATCTAACAGGTATTTCTAGATCTATAGATATAACTGCTATTTCTTTTTTCCCAAATGAAGATAGTCAGGTGTTGTCAGCTTTAGTTAAACCCAACTCTCACTTACAAGGCTTACATGAAGAGTTAAAGAATATTGTCGTGAATATAGGGCTAGGAAGTGATTTAAAAGCTTATAGACCTCATATAACATTAGGTCGTTTTAAAGAAAAACATAGACCTCAATATGAATTTCAGATGTTTGATGAATCCTTGAAAGGAAAAGTTAACAAATTAGATGTTCTTGAAAGTAGATTTAGTGATGGAAAAACTGAATATAATCTTTTAAAAAGTTTTGAATTATAAAATCGAAGTTGAAGGGGTCAGTGCGGGTTTATCACTGTGTGGCTAGTACCCTTTCTAACTCACAGATGGCTAACTTTCGTTAATCCTTTCACCCTTCTTCTTCTGTCCATTTTTTTCCTGATTCGGGTCTCGAGGTCCGATTCTTTCCAAAATATGTCCTAAGTCCAATTTATCAAATTAATTTTTTATTGCAAGAAAAAAAATAGAAAAATTGAATAATCATCTCTCTAGTCTTTTGTACCAATCCTTACCGTCCTTCTTCTGAAAACTTGAAATGAAATTAAAGATAACTTCTAAATCTTCAGAGATGAATAATTCTTCAAAAGTGCTCCTTGGTAAAAACCCTTCTTCAACAGCATCTTTTGAGAATTTATATAAAGATGAATAATAACCATCTACATTGAAAAGTATGATTGGTTTTGAATATAAACCTAATTGGTTCCAAGCTAAGGCTTCAAATAGTTCTTCCCAGGTTCCTACTCCTCCAGGTAAAGAGATAATGGCATCAGATAATTCGGCCATTCTGGCTTTCCTTTCATGCATTGAAGAAACAATTTCAAGTTTTGTTAAGCCTTTGTGCCCAACTTCTATTGCATCCAATTGTTCAGTAATAATTCCTGTTACCTTGGCTCCTTTAGATAAAGCTGCATCTGCTGTAACACCCATTAAACCATTACTGCCACCTCCATAAACCATAGAAAATTTTTTTTCAGCTAGAGTTTGCCCTAACTTTTTAGCGCATTCTGTATATTCTTTTTTATTTCCAGAAGCTGAACCAGCATAAACACAAATGGATTTCATAATTCATTCCTCAACAACAACTATATCACCTATAATTATTTAAATGGATACCTTAAAGATAGATATTGTTTCAGATATTGTTTGCCCTTGGTGTGTTATAGGGTTTCAAAATTTAAAGGCAGCTATGGATGAACTTCAATCAGAATTAAAGTTTGAAATATTTTGGAAACCCTATGAATTACATCCTGAAATACCTCAAGAAGGTTATGACAAAAAACTATATATGCAGCAAAAGTTTGGTTCTTCTAATACAAGATCACCCTATGAAGAAATTACTAAAGTGGGTGAATCTATTGGTTTTGAGTTTAACTTTTCGAAAACTAAGAGAATACCAAATACTTTTATGGCT
Organism: uncultured SAR86 cluster bacterium; assembly: GCA_902554355.1. Lineage (GTDB taxonomy): Bacteria > Pseudomonadota > Gammaproteobacteria > Magnimaribacterales > Magnimaribacteraceae. Next base: position 40,697 of record CACDOC010000002.1, read on the forward strand.
CATCGTCTTTTGTGGAAAGCTGAACAATGTAACTTGCAGACCGAATTATCTGAGGCTCTTTTTAAAGCATACTTTACTGATGGTTTAGATATAGGTACCAAAGAAATTCTCTCTAACATATCTCATTCAGTAGGCATGAATAAAGAAAATACAATTTCTTTCTTAGAATCAAAAGAAGGTGGACAAGAAGTAGCTGACCTTGAACTGGATTTTATTGAAAGAAGTATTGGGGCTGTTCCTACTTATTTTATAAATGACAAATACATCATTCAAGGTGGTCAAGAGCCTGAAACTTTTGTATCTTTTTTAAGAAAGATAATTCAAAAAGAAAATGCAGCTCATAAATAACAAGAAACTATCTAAGGCTAAAGTTAATAAGGAATTTTTTCCCTTTTTTCATGTAGACAATATATTCTTGGATAATATTGATACTCAATCAGTTATTGATGATTTCCCAAGCATTACTGATGGAGGGAGTTTCCATGTAAGCGCAGTTCCTTCAGGAAAGTTAATCAAACAACTTGTTAATGAATTAGAAAGTGATGAGATTAAAGCAATCTTAGAAACACAATTTAATGTTAATTTAGATGAAGCTAAAGTAGCTACGACGTTAAGAGGCTACTCTCGAAAAAAAGATGGAAAAATACATACTGACTCAAAAACAAAAATATTAACAATTCTCTTATATCTTAATAAGGATTGGGAGGAGAGTAATGGAAACCTTAGATTATTAAAAGAAAACAATAACTTAAAAGATTATATTAAAGAAATTCCTTGTTCATTTGGGAGCTTAGTTGCTTTTAAAGTAACTGGTAATTGTTGGCACGGTTTTAAAGCTTATGAAGGTAAAAGGCTTTCTATTCAACTTAACTATATTTATCCAGAAGCTCTTAGGACCCATAACTTAAGACATAAATTTAGCTCTGGTTTAAAATCTATTTTTAAAAAGAAAACGTAGGAAAAATTCTGAAAGTACTGATTATTAAATTAACTTCTATGGGAGATCTCATGCATGCCCTGCCTGCTTTAACAGAAGCAAAAGAGTATATAAAGGATATAAGTTTTGATTGGGTAGTAGATAAAAATTTTGCATCAGTTCCCTCTTGGCATCCTTTAGTTAATGAAATTATTACTACTGATCATAGAAATTGGAAAAAACAATTATTTTCTAAAAACTCTAGAAAATCATTAAAGAGCGTAATTAATCATGTCAATGAAAATAGCTATGATCTAGTTGTAGATATGCAAAACAATCTAAAAAGTGCTTTTATCTCATATTCAATTAACCATGATGTAGTCGGTATGGATGCAAAAAGTGCAAGAGAGTACCCTGCCCACTTGGCCTATACTAGAAGAATTTATGTAGATAAAAAATTGCATGCAATCCAGAGACAAAAGAAACTTCTAGGAGAAGCCCTAAATTATGAGTCGAAAGATAGTTGCGTTGAATACGGAACCGAGTCTTATAAATTCAATAAACCAAAAATAGAATTACCTACTAAATATTATGTTCTGGTTCAAAATGCTAGTTGGCCTACAAAGCAGTGGTCAATAAGTAAGTGGCAACAATTAGTCAAATATCTTGAAGATCAAAATATACCTATGTTATTTCCTTCTGGAAACTTAGAAGAAATTAAAAGAGCTAAAGAAATTTGTTCCGTTTCTAGAATGGCTCAAGCAATTGACCTAATGCCTTTAAACGAAATAGCTTACATTATTAAAAATGCTACTCTTTGTATTTGTTCTGATACTGGTTTAGCTCATTTATCTGCATTAACCGGAACACCTTCAATTACTCTCTATGGACCTACTAAGACCTCTTTAATAGGTACAACCGGAATTAACCAGAGGCACTTAGTTGGTGAAAATGAAGATATAAATTTAATATCAGTTACTGATGTTATAAATGAATTAGAAAATACAATAAATTAGTTTGTAAGATTACCAGACGTATTCGTCTTCCTTTAAGAACTTTAATATTTCTTTATATTTTGAGTGAGGTGTTTTTAAAAGAGTTTCAATTTGTTTAATTCTAACTTCCCAAGTGGCTCTTATGTGCTTTTCTAGATCCTTCGAAGGATAATATCGTTTAATCCTTTTATCCTTACCTTTTTTTATATAGAAGAAACCTTTATCTAAGAGTACCTTGATATATCTTTCAATAGACTTGTCGCTTAAATTTGTTTGGCTTTTTAAGTCAGATGCAATAAAAAAACCTTTTTTTCTAAAGGCAATCTCGCTAATAATAAATAGAACCGTGTATCTTTGATCAAATAAATATATCTCAGGTATACCTAACTTTTTTACATTTTCATCTAGAATTAGTCTAACTTCAGTAGACTCTTTAATGTGAGTTAAATATTCATTGTAAATTGTACTCATAATAAAATTTAAGATACAGATAGAGGTAAAAATTAATTTTAAATTTTAGCTTAAAGTGATCAATTTTTAAACAAGAATGATTATTATTGTCTCCTACATTCTCAATAGAATTTATGTATCACATTTTTGATATTATTCGATCCTAAAGAGATCAAAAATGGAAAATAATAAACTTAATACACTAAAAGTAACTGATATTCTTAATAAAATTATGGAATATGAATTAGCTGGAGTAGTTAGATATACACACTACTCTCTAATGATTGCTGGCCCTCATCGTTTACCAATTGTTGAATTTTTAAAAGAACAGGCAAATGAATCCCTGCTTCACGCTCAACAAGCAGGTGAACTATTAACTGGTCTTGATGGTCACCCAAGTCAAAAGATTGCAGAGATAGTTGAAACAAATAACCATTCTATAAAAGATATTCTACAAGAAAGTTTAGCTCACGAATTAAATGCACTTGGTTTATATAAAGAGTTGTTAAATGAAGTTGAAGGATCTTCAGTTTATCTAGAAGAATACGCAAGAGGTTTAATTGGTCAAGAAGAACAGCACCAGTTAGAGCTTAAAAAGATGTTAAAAGATTTTAGCTAATTAAAGTGGCGGATAGTGAGGGATTCGAACCCCCGAAGGGTTTGACCCCTTGCCGGTTTTCAAGACCGGTGCATTCAACCAGACTCTGCCAACTATCCTTTCTTAAGTCTTAATTTCGAGCATTGTACTATAAAGCCTAATCAATTATTAAATTGATTACTTTCTAGAAAAGTTAGGTTGTCTTCGCTCTAAAGAAGAAGCAATCCCTTCTTTAAAATCTTCAGTTTTCTGTAATCTAATTTGCTCAGATAATTCCCAAGCTACAACCTTTTCTACTTGATCTGCAAGATCTCCTTTTACAGTAGATCTAATGGATTCTACTGCCATAGGTGCTGAACTAGCTATTTCTGAAGCAAATCTGATTGATTCTTCAAGCAATGAATCTTTAGTAGTAATTTTGTCTACTAATCCCATTTTAAAAGCTTCTTCTCCTTTTACCCTTCTAGCTGTGTAGAGCATGTCAGCGGAATGCTGGATACCAACGACTCTTGGTAAAGTTACTGAGCTACCAAAACCTTGATGGAAACCAAGTTTGGAAAAATTTGCGCTGAACTTAGCTTCTGGACAAGCTATTCTAAAGTCAGCAGACAAAGCAAGGCCCAACCCTCCCCCAACTGCAGCACCTTGGATTACTGCTATAACTGGTTTGTTTGTTCTGAATAATCTAACTGCTTGGTCATAGAGTTTTGAATAAGGATGAGATTTATCATGCATATCTTTATCTTCGCCAAAATTTGCACCTGCACAAAAATTCTTACCTTCAGAACATAATAAGATAACTCTGCATTCATCAACATTATCGAGTTCTTCGTATGCATCGGCAATTTGTTGAATTAGATACGAATCAAAAAAATTATTTGGAGGTCTATGAATTGTTATTTTTGCAATATAATTGCTAAGTTCAATCGAGATATCATCATAATCTTTCATTTTTAGCTCCTTACACTTGAGAATAAAGACAATAAATCAGATTTACTGCCATTTACTTTAATAGAACCAGTTACCATAGAAATAGGTAGGCTTTTAAAACCAGTTAGCACGGCTTTCATATCTTCTTCTTTAGCTAAAACTTGTACACTTGAACCAGCCACCTCAAAAGGCTGAATCTCTAATACACCCTTTCTTAAAAACAATGAGAACTTTTTACCGGTATCAGTAAATTGGAATAAGAGTTGAATATCTTTTTCAATCGATTTCTCAGGTACAACACTTACCTTCAATATTTCTAACATGGCTTCAATGGGATACTTATTGATCGATTCTTGCGTAGGCGCTAATAAATTATTTTGCTTATAGTTCTCGTCTAATAATGCAGCACTACTTAAGTAGAAATATCTTGAATTGGGGTTACTTTCTCTTTCTCCTAATGCCTGTAAACATGATTGTCTTAAAATATTTGTTTCTTTATTGTTTGGTTTAGTTAGTAGTAAATAATCAGTAAGTTGTAAGGCCCATTGGTATTGTTCTTTCTTAAAAGATTCTTCTGCAATACTGAATAACTTTTCCCATCCCCCAGCAAGGGCAATAATATTATTAGCTTCTTCCATTCGTGGTAACGGCTTTAGGGTAGATGGATTGCCGTCAAACCAGCCTAAGTAGCCTGAAAAAACATTTCTTGCAGACCATTCTGGAGAACCATAAAACTCCTTTAAGAAAGGGGAATCACCTAAATGTTTTGGTAAAGAAATTTTTTCAGCTATTTCATCAGGACCCATACCAAGATTCATCATCCTTATGGTCTGATCATGGACATATTGAATACCATCCCTGTAAGTGGTTAATGTTTTATAAATCTCTTCTTTTCCAGAAATAGGTCTTGTGTGGCTTGGAATGAGGTGCTCAGGTTCAAGATATCTCATCATATCTATACTATTTACCCAACCTGCCAGATCTCTATAAGGAGTGCCTCTAATTGTATAAAGATTAGGAAAAGTCTTATAAAAGTTATCACCAGGAAATAAAGCTTTTTTATCTGGCAACCAAACAAACAACTGATCATTTGTCTCTCCTGGAGCATGGTATAAGACTACTTTTATACCCGAAACTTCGAACTCTAATTTATCTTCAAAAACTTTAGTGGGGTAAAGTAAACCAGGCGTCCTTCCATCCTTTCCAATCTCTAAAAAGGGTCCAATACCATTGTTTTCTACATCTTCGTTAGGCAGAACATTTCCAAACATCTTTCCAGATCTTGAAGAAATTATTGGCCTTAATATTCCTATTACTCTTGAAATATATTTTTCTGTTGAAGAATGCGCATATATTTCAGGATCTGAATCTTCAGCAAATACAGAAGCTCCATAAACATGATCACCATGATTATGTGTGTATATAATTGCAGAAATAGGGTTAGGGTTGATCAATTCAAAAATTTCTTTGACTTCTCTTGCCGTTTCTACTGTTCCAGTTGTATCTATGATTATGTTGGAATCTTCTCCTTCAACCATCATTGCGTTAGCTAAAGCAAAACCTATCGCCATGTGTACGCCATCCGTAACTTCGATTACTTCTTTTTGGAATTCAGAGGTATGTTGTATTAAGTCTTCTGGTGTTGAGGGAAGAGAAGTTTCTATTTCTATTTCTTCACTGCAACTAATTAAGATAAAAAAGAATAGTAAATAGATATAAATTTTCATTAATTGAATTATATCAATTTTGTAAAGCCTTCATCCATCTTCTGGACCTATACCTAATAACTAATAACATGCCTTTTATAAAATAATCAGCTATTAAAGTTGCGTAAATCCATTCAATTGACAAACCTAATTTATACACTAAAAAGGCAAGAGGAACTCTAATTAAAACTAAACCAATCAAGGTAATTATTAAAGGAGATTTGGTATCTCCTGCCCCTCTAACGGCACCGCCTATAGAAAACTCTATTGCCATAAAGGGTTGCATAATTCCAAGTATCCATACAAAAACTACTGCCTTATTCACTACATCAATATCATTAATAAAGAAAGTAGATAATTCTCTAGAAAAGAGAGCTAAGATTATGCCTAGACTTCCCATTGAAAAAACGGTCATGGTTGCTGCTCGAAAGCCAGAATCATAAGCTTTATCAGGATTCGAAGCCCCTAAATACTGTCCAGTTAAAGTAGCGCCTGCTATAGCGAAACCATTACCAACAGTGAAAGATAACATGAGTACATTTACCCCTATGTTGTATGCAGCTACTGCGTTTGTACCGTATAAAGCTACAATCCAAAAAAAAGAAAGCATCCCAAATTGAAATACAAATGACTCTAAGCCAGCTGGATAACTGATTGTAATCAATTGTTTTAATCTATTAGAAGTCATTGAGCCGGCCTTACCAATACCTACAGCTAGTTTCTTGCCATACCACAGACCAAGAACCAATAACGAATTAAAGGTAAAAGCTAATCCTCCAGCCAAGGCTGCGCCTACAACACCCATTTCCGGTAAACCAAACCTTCCTTCAACAAGTCCTATTAAAAGAAAAATATTGATAATATTGGTTACTAATCCTATATATAAAGGTGTCCTAGCATCTCCAGCAGCTCTTTGAGCAGTTCCTAAAACCATTGATATAGCGAATACAGGCGTAAAAAAAACCAGTATCGTTGTATAGGTTACGGATAGCTCTTGAGATGCTTCATTTAAACCAAACAAACCAATAATAGAATCTGCACCTATCCATAACAAAAAGACTGTTACAAAAGAAATGATTAGACATAATCCAATTGAAGCCCTAGTCACTTGAGCTGCTTCTATGACATCACCTGAACCAACTGCCCTAGCAACCAAAGCTGTTGTTCCTGCCATAATTGCCATCAACAAAGCTTGGAATACCCAGAAAATTCTTTGTCCAGTTCCTACAGCTGCAACAGCTTCAGCTCCCAAAGACCCAACTGCTTTTATAGCCACAAGTCCTACAGTTGCAAAAAGTAAATTACTTAAAATGGATGGCCAAGCTAAACCCCAAACACTAAGGGATTCAGGATGAGTTATTTCTGCAGACTCTTCTATGATCTGATTTTTATCTACTTCCGTGGACATAAGAAAGACTGTTATAGTAACACATAACTTATTTCATCTTATGGCGAAACTTTACTTCAACTACTCTTCTATGAATGCTGGTAAATCAACGATGTTGTTACAAGCAAATCATAACTATAAGGAAAGAGGAATGAATACAGTTATCTATACTTCTAGCATAGATAATCGATATGGAAAGAAAGAGATTGTTTCTAGAATAGGCCTAAAAGCAGAATCAAATATTTTTTCTGATAGTACAGACATTTACAAAGAAATTATAAATTTTAATAAAGAAAAAAAAGTTGATTGTGTTTTGATAGATGAAGCGCAATTTCTTAATAAGGATCAAGTTACTCAACTAGGTCAAATAGTAGATGAATTAGACATACCTGTTCTTACATTTGGAATAAGGACTGATTTTAAAGGTAATTTATTTGAAGGTAGTGAATATTTATTAGCTTGGGCAGATAACTTAAAAGAGATTAAGACAGTATGTCATTGTGGCAGAAAAGCTACCATGGTTCTAAGATTAGATAAAAGCGGAAATGTTATTGAAGAAGGGGATCAGATAGAAGTAGGCGGAAATGAGAAATACGTTTCCATATGTAGGAAACATTTCTATGAAAAAAATATTGGTAAATCTAAATAATACCTACAATAAATCCAGTCATACACGAGGCTAAAAGAGCAGCCCAAAGTGCTTTTCCAGTTACTGATATTAGATCATCTCTCCTTTCTGGAATCATGGCACTCATACCACTTAATAGAATACCTACACTGCTAAAATTAGCAAAACCACAAAGAGCGTATAACATAATGAGTCTGCTCTTATCTGATAAATTGTAAGTTTCAAAATCTGATAAGTACAAATAAGCTACAAACTCGTTAAGAGCTGTTTTAACACCTAATAATTGACCTGCCATTAATGACTCTTCCCAAGGAATCCCCATAAACCAAGCTAAAGGTGCAAAAATAAATCCTAGTATCCTTTCTATTGTAATTTGTGAACCGTTTATATCCGGAAAAAAACCTAAAATAGAATTGACTAAAAACACTAGTGCCATAACTACAATCAGCATAGCTATAACGCTTAAGAAGATTTCTAATCCGTTTTTAGTTCCTTGAGTTAACGCGTCGACCGTACTTGTGTACATCTTAGAAGAATCTCCTTCTGGAAAATCTGTTTTAACTTCACTAGGAATCATCATGTTGGCGAACATAATACCTGCAGGTACAGATATCAAAGAGGCTGTTAGGAAATGACCAATTAAGCCAATGCCATATATAGGCGTTAACATGGTTGTATAAACAACCATAACTGAGCCAGCAATAGTGGACATACCTACCGTCATTAATATCAGGAGTTCATGTCTTGTCATTGACGATAAATATGGTCTGACTAACAAAGGAGCTTCCACTTGACCTAAAAATACATTAGCTGTTGCACCTAAACCAATTGGACCACCAACATTCAGTGGTTTCTTAAATAGTACTGAGAGCGCGTTAACAATGATAGGAATTATCCTCCAATGCCATAGTAAGGCTGAAATTGCAGACATTAGGATAATTAGAGTCAAACCACCAAAGGCAAAGATAAAGGTTCCTCCAGGATTCGTGATATCGAAAGGTGCATTAGGTGCTCCGTCAGCTAAATAACCAAAAACAAAACCAGTTCCATAATCATTTGCAGCTTTCAACACCATGACTCCATCCGAAAGATATTCGAAGAAAGAGCCCACTAAATCTACCCTTAATAATAAAAGAGCAAGTATTAATTGAATTAAAACTCCACTTACAATGTATTTAAGCTTTATAGCTTTTATATTCTCACTAAATATCGCCCCTAAAAAGAGTAGAGCAAAAAAACCTATGGTTGGTTGTAAATATTCCATAATCAAATTAACTTAATTTCTTTTAGTCTCTCCTGTAAATAATCTTCAGCCAATATGCTTTCTCTATATAAATTAGGTCTCTCTTCATCGCAACAACTAGGTAAAGTGGTTATCATCCAATCGGGATTAGGATGAACAAAAAAAGGAATAGAGTATCTTGAAGAATCAGACTGAAGTGAAGATGCTGAAACTCTATGGGTAGTTGAACATAAATAATTATTAGTTAGCCTTTGGAGCATATCACCAATATTACAAATAATTACATCTTCTTCAACAGTGGCATCTTTCCATTCTCCATTTTGAGTTAGGATTTCTAATCCTGATTTATGTCCACCTATTAGTAAAGTAATTAAATTTATATCTTCATGGGCGCCTGCCCTTTCACCGATCTCATCTTTTTTGATAGGGGGATAATGAATAGCTCTCATCACACTATTGCCTTTATTAACTACATTAGAAAAATAACTATCTTCAAGATTAAGATATATAGCTATAGATTCTAATAGTTCACGACCAAGGTTATCGAATTGTGTGTAGAGATTATTTGCTTTTTTAGATAACTCAGGTATTTCTTTAATGATCAAATTATCATGCATCCATTTCTTGTAAGGATCATCTTGATTTAAACTTCTGCCAACGTGCCAAAATTCTTTTATATCAGGGTTCTCTCCTCCCTTTGGGGTTTCTATTTTAATTGGAGTATATCCTCTGGAACCTCCTAAATCAGGCTTGTAATAATTATCTTTGATTTCGGGAGATAGGCTGAAGAATTCTGAAAATAAAGATATTACATCCCTAACAAGATCCTTATCTATATTATGATCTTTAATACCTGCAAAACCCCACTGCTTAAAACTCTCTCCAAGCTCTTTGGAAAAATTAAGCTTATCTTTTTGCTTTTCTTGAAAAGATAAGATTTTAAAGGGCGTACTCACTTATTTTTTGTTTAAGGTGTAAAAAATGCAAGTTTACGTCAAAATAAGTATTACATGTCAAAAATTTATGGTTTTGGGAATGCATTAATTGATATTGAAATTCAAATTAATGAAGATCAGCTAGCTTCCATTGGTATACCTAAAGGAAGTATGCAACATATCAATAAAGATAAAAAAGACATTCTTTTACATGAATATAAAGATTTAATTAGATCAAAGAATCCAGGAGGCTCTATAGCGAATAGTCTTTTTGCAGCAGAGAATTTTGGAGCTTCAACGTGCTTTTCTTGTTCTATAGGAGATGATGAAGATGGACATTTATTTTTAGACTCTTACTCTAAAAAACAAAAGGTTTTCTATAATTTTTCAGAAGAACCTACTGGAGTTTGCTTAGTTTTTATAACTCCTGATGGAGAAAGAACTATGGCATCTAATCTATCAGCTAATTACCAATTAAACCCTCAATGCATAAATTCAGAACTTTTAGAAAGTTGTAACTATCTATTGTTTGATAATTTTAGTCTAGCTACCGACTCAGGCAATAAAACAGCTCACTACTGTTTAGGTAATATAAAAAATGAAGTTAAAGTTTGTTTTGGATTGGCAGATTCAAAACTTGTCAGTGAAAACTTGGATAAAATAAGAGACCTAAGCAATAAAGTAATTCATTGTCTTTCAGGTAATAAACTAGAGCATGATGAATTGGACAAGAATATATCTTTAAGCTTTCAGAATAGATTGATTTCTCATGGAGTTAATGGCGCATCTATAAATGGAATACAAATTAGTGCTCCAAAAATAAAATTGGTAAACACAAATGGAGCGGGAGATTCTTTGATAGGTGCTTACATAGCATTAGAGGAAGAAATTGGACAGGAAAAAGCTTTAGAAGAAGCCGTTAATTATTCCTCAAAAGTTTGCTCTGTTAATGGTCCAAGGCTTAGATAAAAAAAAACGCCACTCCGTGGTGGCGTTTTTTCTAAATAACAGAATTAGAATTCGTATTTAAATCCTAGATTCCACTGATAAGAAGACTGACCGTCTTTGTTATAGACGTACAATCCATCATCAGGGTCTACACCCACGATATTATATCTTCCTTGAGAATCATAAGGATTATCTTCATCTAAGATAATCTGTCTGCTTCTGTTGCTGTACTCTCTTACAATTCCTCTGTCATCATTCAACAGGTTAAGAATATTCGTTACGTCTAGGTAAAGGATAACTTTTCCAATTCCTGTATTTATGTCTTGAGTTATTCTTAAGTCTAAAGATGAGTTCCAAGGGCTATTGAAAGCATTTCTTGGAGCTATTCCACCTTTGTACTGAGAAAGGCCAGTGTTGTTAACGTGAGCCATTACAGCATTTGCTACTGCATCACTTGCAAAGACAACGTTAGGATCATTTACACCAGAAGGAACGTAAGCAGCATCATATCCACCATCACTTCTACTATTAGCAAAAGCATCATCATATCCATCGAATGTAACACTGTAAGGTTCACCTGATTTTCTAACGTAAACCAGTGAGAATCTTGTGTCGTTTTCACCAATTAATTGAGTGGTGTAATCCAATGTTGAGATTAGTTTATGTTCAACCATAAAATTCGATCGTTGAGCGGTGATGTTTTCGCCATCAGCCCTAACAGACCTTCCGTATGAACTTTCACTTTGAGCACTAGTTAATTCGAAAATATCTGTAGCTCTCATATTGGTATAACCTGCGTACCACTTAATATTATTATCAAACTCTTTGAAAGCAGAAATAGTCCAAGCTTCAGTTGTGCCCTGTTCAGTATTAGTTAGGTTGTAATCACCTCTGCCACCATAAACACCTCTGCCATCAGCTAGAGTAGTTTTCTTATAGTGACCTAAGTCTCTAAAGAATACTGCCTGTCTAACTTGATCAAGGTTGTACTCTAAAGTTACATCCCATCCGCTTTGAGTAATCACATCTAAGGCTAAACTTGTTCTCCATGATGAAGGTGCTTCAAAATGAGGATCAGTACTTTGAGCCACTCCGTAAGGGTTATTTCCATCAGGAACAACGTACTTAGAAGGAGGGGTTAGCCAGAAAGCTGTCGGATCACTTCCAACAGGCATGTATCCAGGGAAATTACTTGCTGTCTCATCAAATGAGAACCAACCCCTGTAATCACCTGTAGCTCCTGTTCTAGAATAAGCATTACCATACCAAACTCGAGGTATTCTACCCATGAATAGGCCTCGTCCACCTCTTAATGTCGCAGCTACAACTCTATCGCTATTTCCGAATAACGAATCAGAAACATTCATGTTAAATGAAAATCTAGGTTGCAATACATCAAAATCAAACTTTGAAGCATTTGAAAAACCATATTCTTTTACAAAATTAACATTTGTATCAGGAGCGATTGGAGTTAAAACAGAGTCATATCTTACTCCGTATTGAACAGTAAGATCGCTATTTACGAACCATCTGTCTTGAATATATAAAGATTGCTTTTCAACTTCAAAGTCCGCAGCCATGCTTTGTACATTAGTATGACCAGCATAAGGTTCATGTATTCTTAGACGACTCCATTTACCGATTTTATAGTCATCAAAGCTATTAAATCTAACTTCAGCGTTATACCTAGCGATAAATAGATTAACAACATCAGAATCATCTCTTTCATATCCTATGGTGTAAACATGGTCGTCCATATTGTAATCGGCTTTAAAAGTTAAGAATTCACTTTCTACGTTAATTAAGTTAGCTCCTCTATATCTATCTCCACCTAAAAATACATTATCCCTATCTCCAGTATCAGGATCTCTTACTGTAATGTTCATTTCCGGGAATAAATCATCTCCGTAAGAGGCATCATCTTCTTCCATCTCGTAAGAGGTGTACTTAAATTTAGTTGATAATCTATCAGACCAATCACTGTATAAAGTGAACGAAGCTCTATCTATTTCAGGCGGCTTGTAATACCAGTTATTACTGAATACAACTCTAGACCAGTTATTGTATCTTTGAGGAGTTAAATCTTCAGAGTGAGAAAGGTTTAATGTTGCCCTGTGATCGTCACTAAGAACAGCATCTAATTTAACTGTCCATTCTTCATGAGTTTCTGGGAAAGTTACTAAATTAACGTAACCAGCATCATATCCTCCATAGTTGGCAATAGTAAACTGACGTATTTCTTCAGCTAAAGCTGTTGTTACGACACTAGCTGGGTTTTGAGCCCCGCTATCTTTGGTTCCATAAAGACCTGGAAGTGATTTTTCATTTTCTTCATATCCTACAAAGAAAAATAATTTATCTTTGATAATAGGACCAGACGCTGTAAATGCTTTAACTTCATCTTCAAACTCTGGGAAATCTTGATCATTATAATCCCCAACATTTCCTTCATCTCTTTTTTGGTAGAAAGCTGAAGCATGGAATTCATTAGAACCTGATTTAGTCACAACGGCAATTGAACCACCTGTTGTGTTTCCTCTTGATACGTCAAATGGAGTAATGTCTATTGAGATCTGATCAACAAAATCCATACTGACAGGGTTTCTCATAGTTCCGAAACCATTGTCATTTAGTCCGAATGGGTCGTTAAAACTTACTCCATCAATAGTAAAGTCATTAAATCTAGTGTTAGCTCCCATTACACTAATCTCAGCATCTCTACCTACTCCACCATTAACAGATACACGAGGATCCATTTTCGCAAAGTCAGCAACGGATCTATTAATTGTAGGCACAGCATCCATATCAGCTCTTGTCATGAGTGTGCTTGTTCCCATCTTGAAGGCCGATGCAGGCTTGGCAGTTACTATCACTTCATCGGCTTGCGTGCTGCTAGTTAGAGTAACTCCAAAACTTAAAGGATCACCAAGAGATAGATAAAGACCGTCTATCGACTCGGAGTCATATCCAGGAGCTGATACTTTAACGGTATAAGGACCACCTATTGGTAAAAAAGATAAAGAAAAACTTCCTGAACTTCCTGCATTTGTAGTCTTAGTGATACCGGTAGGCGTATGCTCAACAACTATTGTTGCACCACCAACATTAACACTTCCTCTCATACCAGAAGTTGTATCAACATCTGAATAAAAAGGTAGACTAAAAAGTGCGACTGAAAACAAGAAAATTATTTGTTTTTTGATTGATTTCATTATTTAACCCCAAAAAAATTAATTAGATACATGGTTAAGAATATTCTATCACCATATAAGCTTAATAATACATAAAAGTTATGTAAAAATTTACTAGAAAAGGATTGTTAAAAAAGTTTAAATCTAGTGTTTAATTTTATCCGATCCAAAGTAGTCTCTTAAAACTTCTGGAATAGCTATAGATCCATCTTTTTGTTGGAAATTTTCCATAATGGCTAAAAGGGTTCTGCTTAAAGCAAGACCTGAACCATTTAGCGTATTTAAAAGTTCAGTTTTGTTGGTTGAAGGGTTTTTCCATCTAGCTTTCATTCTTCTAGCCTGGAAATCACGAAAATTAGAACAAGACGAAATTTCTCTGTACCTTTCTTGAGAAGGGATCCAAACTTCAAGATCGTAAGTTTTAGCTGCTGAAAAACCAATATCTCCAGAACATAAAGAAACAACCCGATAAGGAAGTTCAAGTCTTTTCAGAATCTCTTCTGCATGCCTAGTTAGTTCTTCTAATGCTTTGTCAGAATCTTTCTCTTCTACTGCTTGCACCAGTTCAACTTTTTCAAATTGATGCAACCTCATTATGCCCTTCGTATCTAGACCATAGCTACCTGCTTCACTTCTAAAACATGGTGTGTGGCAAACTAACTTAGCAGGAAGAATGTCGGAATTAAGAATTTCATCTCTAAATAAATTTGTTACAGGCACTTCTGCAGTAGATGCTAGATAAAAGTTTTCCTTACCTTCTAATTTAAAAAGGTCCTCTTCAAATTTAGGTAGCTGCCCTGTACCAAATAAAGACTCTTTATTTACTAAATAAGGAACATAAACTTCTTGATAATTATGTTCCTTAGTATGAATATCAAGCATAAAATTAATCAGAGATCTTTGAAGTCTTGCTAATTCTCCGTTAAGTACTGCGAATCTAGCTCCTGTTATTTTTACTCCGGATTCCATATCTATACTTTTCAGATGTGAACCCAGCTCTAAGTGATCTTTGGGAGTAAAATCAAAGTCTCTAATCTTTCCATAGGTTCTTAGTTCAAGATTGTCCTCTTCATCTTTACCTTGAGGAACATCATCATCAATTAAATTTGGTACAGAAGAAATAAATGAGTCTATTTCTTTTAGTAAAGATGTAAGCTCTTTTGACTGAGATTTTATTGCAGAAGTTAATACACCAGCTTTCTTTTCTAATTTAGAAGAATCTGTACCCTCTTTTTTAGAAATTCCTATTTCTTTGGAAATGTCATTGAGTTCAGCTTGCAAATTTTCAGTATCAGACTGAAGAGATTTTCTGGCAGATTCCAGACTTATCCATTGATCTAGATCAAACTCAAATCCACGTCTTTTTAGATTATCAACTATAATCTCAGGATCTTTCTTTAATCTTTTTACATCTAACATAATTGTAAGTTTAAATAATTTTAGTGCTTAACGACATCTATTCCTTCTGGAATCTCTAGTAAAAATTCTGAATCTGGCATCTCGTCCCAACTTATGTATGTGAAATCTAAAATAACTTTTTGTTCAAAAGTATCTACATAACTCAATGATCTAAGTTCGTCATTGTTCAACTGAAGGGTAACTCTCTTTAAAAAACTCTCTTCAACCTTTGGCTCTATAGAGCAGATAACTTGTTGTTTGCTAATTGTACATTCAGTCACCTCGAACAATTGTTCTAGCTCTTCTTTTTTTGAGCTAAAAATACCTATAGGACTTTCAGATAAAGTTGTATCTATTTGCGAAACATCTAATTGCTCAATTTCCTTATCCAATCTATAAAGTTGTATTCCATCTGAAGAAATTATTTCATTTAAAGGTTCTTGATATACAACCTTAAACATACCTTTTCTATTGGCTTTTATCTCTCCTTTAATCTGTCTATTTTGGCCATCTTTAAAGGTCGTTTGTGAGAATTCTGCAGAAAGGAATTCTTTATCGGTTAAAAAATCTAGAAAATTAGATTCATCAATATTAGTCGCACCTAGATTATTTAAAAAGATTAAGGCAAAAAGACAATAGATTGTGTTTCTCATTCTAATTTAGATCTATTTTTTTTCCTTCCATGTATTTTGGGATTTCTACATTCAGTATACTTAATATAGTTGGAGCTACGTCTACTTGATGAACTTTACCTATCTGGAGAGGCTTAATTTTATTTCCATAGGCAAAAAAGATCCCTTCCATGTCTTTATTTACTTCAGGATTATAACCGTGCATGCCGATTGGGGGGTTGTTATTCTTTCTTGAAACCAACATGTTTGGACTTTTAGTTAGAACTACGATATCTCCTGTTCTGGTTGGATGTAGTAAATTTAACGATTTATGTATTTCATTTTTTCTTTTTACCTCTATAAATTTATTTTGTTTTAATGCTTTCATGGCTTTCTGTAAGTCACTCTGATCTTCTAAAAAAATATGACCTATTGCAGGACCTATGGATGACTTAGCTTTTATCTTAGAAGTCTTTAACAATTCATTGATGTTAATTAGATTTGATATATCAGTCATTCCATGATCGCTTACAACAATCAGAGTTACATTTTTCCATAGATCTTTATCTTTTATTTGATTTATTAGATCTAATAGATGTTGGTCTTGCTGAATAAGGCTTTGCATGGTCTTTTTGTTATTAATGCCGTACTTGTGAGCTGTAGAATCAATTCCATGCCACCAAGTCATAATCAATCTTGGCCTTTCGTCATCTGGTAAAGATAACCAATCTAATATTTGTTTAATTTTTTCTTCTTCTGACACCCTAGAGCTAAAAGGAAATTTACTGTAAGTAATTTCAATTCCGTTCCAATCGGTTTCAGATCCTACCCAGAAATAGGTTGCTGTTTTAATGCCTCGTTCTTCTAGATAAGCCCAAACTGGTTTTGCTTCGATCCAGCTGGCATCCGGGCTATAACTAAAAGAACCCTTTTTTTTATCATAAAAAGAATTATGCAAAATGCCATGTTTATCTGGATGCACACCCGTAGCAATAGAAACATGACCTGGATAAGTTGTTGATTGATAAACTGGAACTAATGATTCAGCTTTTAGACCTTTTGAAGATATGAGACTGAATCCACCTGTTTGCAACTTTTCAGGAAAATCATGTCTCAATCCATCCATAGAAATAACTAACACAATATTGTCTTCTGGAAAAACAGAAATTGAGAATACAAGTAAAGCAAGAAGGATGGATTTCAAATTAATCCTCTGGAGGTGGTGGTATTAAAACTTCTCTATTTCCATTTGTAGCCATAGGACTTACAACACCAGCTTCTTCCATAGTTTCTATTATTCTTGCTGCCCTGTTGTAGCCCACCCTTAACCTTCTTTGCACTGCAGAAATTGAAGCTCTTCTAGACTGAGCTACAAATGCCACTGCCTCGTCGTATAGCTCATCCTTTTCTCCATCATCGTCTTCATCAGAAGTTATTCCAGGCATACCAGTTACAGCGCCCTCTTCTTTGGTTACTTCATCTAAGTATTCGGCCTTACCTCTTTGACGCCAATCGTCAGCAACTCTCTGAACTTCATCATCTCCAACAAAAGCACCGTGTACTCTTTGAGGAATTGAGGTACCAGGAGCTAAATACAGCATATCTCCCTTGCCTAATAGTTGTTCTGCTCCTCCTTGATCTAGTATGACCCTAGAATCCATCTTTGAAGCTACTTGAAATGCTACTCTTGAGGATATATTTGCCTTAATTAGACCTGTAATGACATCTACTGAAGGTCTCTGGGTGGCAAGGAGCATATGAATTCCAGCAGCACGAGCTTTTTGTGCAATTCTCGCAATTAACTGTTCTGCAGTTTTGCCTACAACCATCATTAGATCTGCTAATTCATCTACTGCTAATACAATCAAAGGAAGCTCTTCAAGATCAGGTGCCTCTTCACCTTCTTCAGCTTCATTTATTTTCCAAGTTGGATCTTTAACGGGTGAACCTGAAGAATTAGCTTCAGCAATTTTCTTGTTATATCCATTTAAATTTCTGACTCCAAGATGTGCCATCAATTTATACCTTCTTTCCATCTCATTAACACACCATCGCAATCCACTAGAGGCTTCTTTCATGTCTGTTATTACTGGTGCAAGTAAATGGGGTATATCTTCATAAACAGATAATTCCAACATCTTTGGATCAATCAATATTAAACGCACTTGTTCGGGACTAGCTTTGTACAAAATACTTATAAGCATCGAATTTATTGCTACTGACTTTCCTGATCCTGTAGTTCCCGCTACTAATAGATGAGGCATAGAAGCTAGATCAGCAACTATTGCTTCCCCGCTTATATCTTTTCCAAGTGCTACTGTTATGGGGCTCTTCGAATCGTCATAGACTTTACTAGATAAGACTTCACTCAATAAAACTGGTTGTCTATCTTCTCTAGGTACCTCAATTCCTATAGTATCTCTGCCTTCTATGACTTCAACGATTCTTACGCTAGTTTTGGCTAAAGATCGAGCAAGATCTTTGCTGATATTAGATACTTGATTTACTTTTAGTCCGCTGGGTAATTTTAATTCTAGACGTATAACTACTGGACCAGGTTGAATTGATTCTACGGTTACGTCATTAATGTTATATTCAGAAAGTTTCGATATCACTAATTCACCTAATTGTCTTAATGAGTTTTCAGAAGTCTCATCAGATGATTCTTGAGATTTCTCATCCAATAAAGAAAGTTTAGGCGGTTGAGATGGTTCCTTATATTCAAATAATTCCGTTTGTTTTTCAACTTCCGCACGCTTACTTGTTTCTAAAACTGGTTTAGTCTTAATTACTTCAGCTGGTTTTGATTTAGCCTTTTCCTTCGTTTTTACAACAACCTTTTCTTGCCTTTCAGCTTTCTCTTTTTTTAATTGTTGTTTTTCCTTTAAGGCATTTAAAAAATTCGAAATACTTTCACCGAACGTAGATCCAGAAGAAATTAAAACCTCTTGAGTTTTAGAAATTAGAGCAACCCAAGACACTTCTAAAGAAAGCGTAAGGCCCAACAACAATAAGGCAATGAATAATAATAAGCTTCCTATGAAGCTAAGTGGCGTAATAAAAATTGAAGATAATTTTAAACCAATTAACCCTCCTCCTTCTTCAGGAAGAAAACTAATACCTGGTTCTAGGATTAAAGAAAAAAGAGTACATCCTGCTAAAACAACTAAGACCCACCCGAATATCTTTATACCTAATAAGCCAGTATAAATATCAGAAAAAGGAACCCTGTGCTTAGAAATGAAAAAATGTCTAATTAAAGGCCACAACAACCAATAAACAACAATAAATGACATGTAACCAAGAAAAGTGAACAAGAAGTCGCTTATGTAGGCACCCCAGCTACCCACGGCATTAGTTACTTGATATTCTTCAGACGAACTACTAGTAAATAGTTGAGTATTCCATCCTATGTCCTTAGTAGAAAAAGTAGATAAAGCCAACAAAATAAAAATGCCAAAAAAACCTTGGATGATTAACCAAGAATCTAATATGAGTTTATTTAAACGGATGCGGGACACTGAAACCGCCTGATTGACCGGTTTCTTTGTTGCTTGAGATTTTTTTACCACTAAGAACTATAAGTTTTACTTATTGTATAGATAATTTCAAAGATGTTCTAATCTAGAATGCCTAATTTAGATAGTCCAAGCTATAATTGTCAAATATGGAAGTACAAAAGAGAAAATTACTTATCCTGGGCACAGGCCCAGCAGGATACACTGCAGCTGTTTATGCGGCTCGAGCTGGATTAGAGCCTTGCTTAATTACAGGCATGGAACAGGGAGGCCAGCTAACAACAACTACCGATGTAGAGAATTGGCCTGGGGATAGTGATGGTCTACAAGGTCCCGAATTAATGGAAAGAATGCTCAAACACGTTGAGACCTTGAATGTGGAGGTTATATTCGATCATATCGAAAAAGCTGATTTAAACTCCCAACCTTTACACTTAACAGGTAATGTGAATTTGTATGAATGCGATTCACTGATCATTGCTACAGGAGCTTCTGCTCAATATCTAGGACTTCCTAGCGAACAATCTTACTTAGGAAAAGGGGTAAGTGCTTGTGCTACTTGCGACGGTTTTTTCTATAAGGACAAAGATGTTGCTGTAATAGGAGGAGGAAATACTGCCGTTGAAGAAGCTCTTTACCTATCTAATTTATGTTCATCAGTAACTTTAGTTCATCGAAGAGACGAGTTAAGAGCTGAAAAAATATTACAAGACAGAATTTTTAAAAAAGAAAAAGAAGGTAATGTTAATATCCTTTGGGATCATGAACTTGCAGAGGTCTTAGGAGATGAAAAAACGGTACAAGGAATTAAAATTAAAAGCACTAAAAGCTCTGAAGAACAAGACCTTCAATTATCTGGTTTATTTATAGCCATAGGACATAAACCAAATACTGATTTGTTTTCTGGTCAACTTGATATGAACAACGGTTATATAAAAATACACTCGGGTCTTGATGGAAATTCAACAGCAACGAGCATTCCTGGTGTATTTGCTGCGGGTGACGTTTCAGATCATATTTATAGGCAAGCTATAACCTCAGCTGGATCCGGATGCATGGCTGCTTTAGATGCTGAAAAATATCTAGCGGAACTTAAATGAAATATTTAGACGTAAAGAAAGAGGGTCATATTTGTTGGGTATATCTAGACCGAACTGATGCAATGAATGCTCTAAGTACGGACGTTTTGAAGGAGTTCACAGAATTTAATGCCGCCCTCAAAGATGATCTTGAATCTAGAGTTGTTATCTACGCTGGGAAAGGAGACCATTTCTCTGCCGGGGCTGATCTTAAAGAAAAACAAAAGAAAGTTACTAAATTAGAAGCTTGGAGGAGAAATTTTGGTAAACCGGCAATTTGGTCTTTCTTAGAAGTAGACCAAATAACAATTGCAGCTATTGACGGTTATTGTTTAGGGGGAGCTGCGTGCATAGCTTCAGCATGTGATTTTAGAATTGCCTCTGATAAAGCAATTTTGGGCTATCCTGAAATCAACTTAGGTATAAATTTAAACTGGTTAGGACTTCCTTTGGCAGTAAGACTAATTGGTCCTGCTAAAGCTAAAAAAATTGTTATTGGTGGTGAAAATGAAAATGCTGAAACACTACTTTCTTGGGGTTTCTATGATGAAGTGCATCCGAAGGATAAGCTCTTTGAAGCTGCAAGAAAAATGGCAGAATTATATGCCTCAAAACCTCCTATGGCAGCACAAATGATCAAACGAAGTGTTAATGAACTAACTTATTCTGGTGATAATGCCATCATGCATATGGATTACGATCAAACTCTTTTAACGCATGAGACAAAAGATAGAAAAGAAGCGGTCCTGTCCTTTTTTGAAAAAAGAGATCCAGAATTTAAAGGTGATTAATTAAGCTGATTTACTGTTTAAAGCCTTTTTAGCTTCTTGATATTCCTCAACTAAAGCATCCACTGCTTCTTTTACAGTAGGTACATCATGAAGATTGCCAATGCCCTGGCCAGATCCCCATATATCTTTCCATGCTTTTTTTTGGTTGTCTCCACCTGCTCCTGAAGATCCAAAATTCATATCATGTTTGTCCGCGTAAGGTAGATTATCAGGATCAAGACCTGCATTAACTACACTGGGTTTGAGATAGTTTCCATGCACGCCTGTAAAGGTTGGAGTGTACATAATGTCATTTGCCTGACTATCTACAATCATGTCTTTGTACCCTTGAGAAGCATTAGCCTCTTGGGTAGCTATAAACCTAGTACCAATATAAGCAAAATCTGCACCCATAGCTTGTGCTGATAAAACAGATGCTCCGTGAGAAATACTTCCTGAAAGAGCAACCGGTCCATCAAAAAATTCTCTAACTTCTCTAACAAGCGCAAAAGGACTTAATGCTCCAGCGTGACCACCTGCTCCAGCACAAACTAATATCAGACCATCTGCTCCTTCATCTATAGCTTTTTTAGCGTGCCTTATATTAATTACATCATGCATAACAGCACCGCCGTAACTATGCACAGCATCAACAACAAATTTAGGTGCTCTTAAGCTAGTAATAACTATAGGAACTTCATGTTCCACACATATACCCATATCATGCTCTAATCGATTGTTAGAGTGATGACAAATCTGATTGACAGCGTAAGGAGCAATAACTGCATCTGGATTTTCTGTTCTGAAATCTTCTAATTCCTTTTTCATCATAGTAAGCCATTCTGAAAGTTTTTCTTCTGGTCTTGCATTCAATGCAGGAAATGAGCCCACCACTCCAGCCTTACACTGAGCTAATACTAGTTCCGGATAAGAGACGGTGAATAAAGGAGCTCCTATTACAGGTACTCTGGTTTTGTCTTTTAAAAAATTAACAACATCCATATTTTTTCCTATTTTATTGACTTGATACCCAAAAAACTGCCATAGCAGTTAAAGTTAAGATAATTCCTACGGCAGCAAAAGCATCTACCTTACTATCCTGTTCTTTCATAAGTTCCTTTTCTTGCTCTGAATGCTCTTCCATTTTTTCTCCTAAGCTAAATTAACAACTATGCGTCCGACCTGACCACCTTGTAATATTGTTTGAATTTCGTCCTCCAACCCATCTAAAGATACTTCCTTAGTAAGATTGCTTAAATCCAGTTTCCAATCGGAACTAAATTTTTGCCATATTTCAGATTTTTGCTCTAGAGGAATTTCAACAGAATCTATTCCAATTAAAGCATTCCCTCTTAGTATAAAAGGAAAAATTGAACTTTCAAAAGAAGGTCCTCCAACTAGACCACTACATGCAACTGCTCCACCAGGAGTTAGTGAAGTTAGAAGTAAAGTTAGGATGTCTCCGCTCGCTACGTCTACCCCTAAATCCCAGATACTTTTGCCTATAGGTTTTCTAGCTATTTCCTCTAAGTCCTCCCTTAAAATTACTTCTGATGCTCCTAAGCCGTTTAGAAATTCTTTTTGTGTCTCCTTTCCAGTAACAGCTGTAACTTCGGAATTTAATTTAGTTAACAACATTAAGGCTATAGAGCCAACTCCTCCCGTTGATCCAGTAACAATTGATTTAGTTCCTTCAAAGCCCTTATTTCCCCTAAACGAATCTAAAGCATTAACTGAAAGACCGGCAGTCAATCCAGCAGTTCCAAGAGACATTGATTCTATTTCTGAGAGACCATTTGGAAGAGGAGTAGCCCATGTAGAAGGAACTCTAATATATTGCCCAAAACCTCCAGCAGTATTCATGCCAAGGTCATATCCAGTTACTATGACTTTATCTCCTTCTTTAAAAGCTTTACTAGAAGTCTGTTGAATTTCACCTACAGCATCTATGCCTGGTGTGTGGGGATAATTTCTAGTTACGCCTGGCATGCCAGAAGCAGACATTGCATCCTTGTAATTTAATGAAGAATAGCTAACTTTAATAAGTAGATCGCCTTCTGGTAAATCATCAATATTCTTTTCTACTACAGAAAGTTTATTTCCTTCTTCAGTTTTAACAGACTCAAGCGCTTGATAAGTTGTCATGATATAAATCTATCCCTATTTACAATGTCATAAAATTTCAAAATTGATTTCTCAATAATCAGCTGAGTTGAAAAGGCAAATTTCTCTGCTAAATTCTTTTTCTCAACATACTCAATTTCAAAGAGTTTCAATTTCTTTGAAAGACCTACTAAATAATCATCAGAAGTTCCTAAAGCATCTATTAGCCCCACTTCGATGGCCCTTTCGCCTTGCCACACTTCACCAGTTGCTACTATTTTCGTATCAACTTGCGGTCTTTGTTCTTTCACAAAATCTTTAAAAATAAGATGTAAGTCTTCAAGCTCGGATTTAAATTTCTTTCTTCCAGCTTCGGTATTTTCTCCTAAGGTAGTTAAAGTTCTTTTAAATTCTCCTGCCGTGTGCATTTCAAAATCAATAGAATTCTTTTTTAGAAGACGGTGAAAATTAGGAAGTTGTGCAATAACTCCTATGGATCCAACTACAGCCCATGGGGCAGCAATAATCTTAGTGGCAACACAAGACATTAGATAGCCTCCGCTAGCAGCAACTTTGTCAATACAAACGGTTAGCTTGATTTTGTTATCCACAAGACGTTTTAATTCTGCAGCGCATAATCCATATGCGTATGCTGACCCTCCCCCGCTCTCTACTTTAATAACAACTTCTTTGCATTTAGTGTCAGAAAGTAAAATAGCATTTATCTCATGTTTTAATTTAGCTACTTCTGATGCCTGTATATCTCCATTGAAATTTAAAACATAAACTGAATCTTCTTTAGAAGGTTTTTTATTATCTCTCTTCTGCTTTTTTTGAAGTTCTTTATTGTATTTTTTTAATTCCTTTGGGTTTAACTGAGAACTTCTTATAGAACTTCCCATTTCCTCATATTTTTTAGATAGATTCTTAACAACTAAAGCACCTTTCGACGGAGTTTTGGATTTGGAAGATCCAATAATAATTAATAAAGGCAAAGTTATAGCTAAGGCTATAGTTATAACTTTTAAAAGGAAAACTCCGTAATCGGTTAAAAATTCCATTTATTTGGGTTGCATTCTTATAGCACCATCCAATCTAATTGTTTCTCCATTCAAAAATGCGTTTTCTATTATGTGCTTAGATAATGCAGCGTATTCTTTTGGAATGCCAAGTCTCTTAGGAAACTGTGTCATTTCTATTAAAGGATTCTTAACTGTATCAGGCGCCATACTAAAAAGTGGGGTATCAAAAATTCCAGGAGCAATCGTATTAATTCTAATTCCCATTCTTGCTAAATCTCTGGCTATAGGTAAGGTCATTCCAACTACTCCACCTTTACTTGCACTATAAGCAGCTTGTCCTATTTGACCATCATAAGCTGCTACCGATGCAGTATTGATAATAACACCGCATTCTCCATCAGCACTCGGTTCATTATTGCCCATTTCAACTGCAGCTAGCCTAAGAACGTTAAAAGTACCATTTAAATTAATATCAACCACTGTTTTAAAATAATCTAGAGGATGGGCTCCATCACGTCCAACTGTCTTACTTGCGCTACCAATACCTGCGCAGTTAACAACTATATGAATCCCGCCAAACTTTTTAACAGTTTCATTAACGGCATTTTGTACTGAATCTTCGTCAGTAACATTTGCCACAACATAACTGCATTTATCTCCCAAACTCTCAGCAGCTTTCTTAGCGTTATCTTCATTGAGATCTAGAAGCATTACATTGGCTCCCGATTCTACTAGCGTTTCAGCCGTAGCCATGCCTAAGCCGGAAGCTCCTCCGGTAATAAGTGCAACTTTATTTGAAATTTCCATCTTGTCTCCTAATAATTAAAGCTTCAAAGGGGCGAAATATTACACGATATATAACCAGATAGACATACTTTAAGTCTAATTTGGATATGAATTTTTTCTAATTGCACCACTATCGTGCAATTCTCTCTATTACTTATTTATTTAAATTGGCACAGGAGTTGCATATTAAGAATTGTAACTTAATTATTTTTTTTAAAATTGAAGGAGTACAAATGAATAAATTTATAAAAATTGGGTTTCTTGCTTTACTTTCAAGTGTTGCAACCCTTCAAGCAGCAGAGTTTGAAAGTAATGTTGCTATGTCTAGTGATTATGTTTGGAGAGGTATGACTCAAACCTCTGAAGAACCCGCTATATCAGGTGGCTTTGATATTGCTGGTGAAAATGGTCTTTATTTTGGAACTTGGGCTTCTAATGTCGAATTTGGCGATGGAGCTGCCCTAGAACTAGATTGGTATGCCGGTTATGCAGGTGAAACTGAAGCTGGACTAAGCTATGACGTAGGCTATCTTGCATTTACTTATCCTGGTGAAGATTCACTTGATTTTGAAGAGATATATCTTGGGCTCGGATACAGCTACTTCGGTTTAACATTCTCATCAGGTCAAGATAGTGCGCCAGATAATACGGAGTTCTCTGTTGCATTAGGTGATACTGGACTCGGAGTAACTTACGGAGACTATGACGAATACGGTGAATACACAATCTTAAGCTATGATCTACCAGTCAGCTTTGCTGGTCTTAGTGTTTCACTATCTTGGAATGATTTTAGTGCTGCAGACTCTAGCGGTCTTGTAGATGAAGATACTTTCGTTATTACTTTCTCAATGTAAATGGACTTAACTCAATTTAAAAGGACTTAACTCCCCGTTAAGAAAGCATCTTTTACCCCCATTTAGGATGCTAAATAAAAGGTCAGAGCTCCCCTCTGACCTTTTTCTTATTAAACATCGGCCTAACGTATGTCTCTAAACATTCATTTCTTACTCTTTCTTCAATTCCATCAAAGCGCTTAAGGAATTTATTTTCTTGATCAGAATCTATTTGACTCTCATCAAAGTAATTAAAGGTGGGGTCTGTGAAGGATAATGCTTTTGCAGCAATATGGGAGGTCGGCCAGATTTTATAGTTAGTCAATATATCTTGTTCAATCTTTGCAGAAAGGTCTTCAACAACGTCCCCTTCAAAATCTATAGGTTCACAAATATGTAAATGTACTCTTCCTTTATTTCCAAATAAACCTTTAGCTAATTCCTCTAAATCACTTTTATTAATTTCTTCTAAAGTCATCGTTTCATGATGATCCCACCCCGTTGCTTTAATTATATCCAGAGGATCATATTCATATGAGATTGATATAGGTATGATATTTGTTGTCTTTACCCATTCGGAAAAACTTAATTCTTTTCTTTTACATAGATAAAGCATTTTAAGAATAGCCACGTCACTAAAATCATTTCCATCATTCGCTCTTCCTTCTTTCTGAGCTATCCAAATGCTTTCCTTATCTTTAAATAATGAATGATCAATATATTTAGATAATTTAGTTAATCTCTTTAAAGTCTCTTTAATTCCATGTATATCTCTATGAACTACAAAACTTTTATTTAACCTCATCAAAATTTCTGCAAAATTCCCATCAAGGAGATTATCACCGATAGCAATTCTTACAGTTTCTTTATTCTCTTGATAAAGAAGAAAATTTAAAAAGGCTGCATCTAAAGCAATATCTCTATGGTTTCCAATATAAATAGATGGGTCGGTAGAAAGATTCTCTTCTCCAGAAAAAGTAAAGCCGTCAGTGGTACGGTTTATCATTTCTTCTACGTATGGTGCCAAACTTGATTGGAACTCTTTAATGCTTTTTGCAGATTGAAAAGACGTTTTGAATTTACTCTTAATAAATATCTCAATTAATCCAGAAAAGATCTTTGAAGAAGAAGGATACAAGAAATGAGCTAATGTCTTAAAAAATAATTTATTGCTGATAAGGTTATCAATTTGGTAGCTAACCTCTTTATCTGTATAAGGACTTATATCTCTAAAATCCATTAAATATTCTTTATGAGAAAGTTAATGATTGCGCTTCCTACCTCTGTAGGTTGTCTATACGTAATATCGTGAGTTCCTTCTTCTATTGTTAATAATTCCGAGTGAGGTATACATTCTTTTAGGTTCTTACTCGAATTATAAGGAACAATTCCATCAATTTTTCCCCAGGCAACAAAAGTAGGAATGTTTAAGTTTCCTACATCTTTGTACATTCTTCTACAATCTAATAAATTAAAGTGTCTAACCGTTGAAAGCAATGATTCCGTAAAACCTTTGAACAATAACTGTTTATTGAAGTTCTCTAAAAATTCTTTTTCATTTATTGATAAAGGGTCATCGCTATAGGAAGTCTCTGACATCCTGCCCACTCCATAAATTCTGTTATTAAAAACATGCCAAAACCATTCTCCTATTATCGGTTTAATGGTCCAACTATTAACACCAGACATTGCCTGTTGAAAACCTGCAGGGGCAATTAAAGACATTGATTTTGTTAGTTTGGGATATTTTTCTGCAAAATAGCCAACTATAGGCCCACCCATAGAGTAACCGATTAAGTGCACCTTGCTTTCTATTTCCTGATCGTCAATTAATTCTTTTAAAGACCTTACATATAATTCTTTATCGTAATTAGTGCTTGGCCTTTCAGAAAAACCTCTTCCAAAATGATCATAAACAAGAACTTTGAAGCCTGCATTGCAGAAATTATCAATTAAACCTCCCCAAACAAAACTAGGAGTAGAAAAGCCATGAACTAATACAATGGATTCTCCGTTTGAATCTTCTTTCTTAGGATGAAACCATCTGTAAAAAATATTACCGTCTGATAGTTTGGCCCAATCACCTTCTTCGGGTATATCAGATCTTTTAATTTTTTTTAGTCCGACCGTCTTAAAGAAATACGGTAGGTATAAAACCAATAATAAAACAACTGTTGTTATTAATAATGACTCCATAACAAATAAGAATAACTAATTGAAAACACTTGAGATAGTGTTATTTTACTTCTTGATATGCATCCATTTTTTGAAGGTTATAACTTTTACGCTTTTGTCCATAGAGGTGGAGACGAAGAAAAGACAGAAAACACACTAGAGGCTTTCCAATACTCTTCAGACTTAGGTTTTGTTTTTATGGAAACAGACGTCCAATCTACTGCTGACGGTAAAGTTGTAATATTTCATGATAGCGATCTAAAGAGAGTAGCAGGAATTAATAAAAAAGTTAGTGAACTAACTTTTAAAGAAATTAAAGAAATAAATCTAATTAATGGAGGAAAAATTCCTTCGCTTGAAGAGACCCTCTCCTCTTTTCCAAGTCTTCGATTTAATATAGATATAAAAGTTGATTCAGCGGTAGATGAGACAATTAAGATAGTTAAAGAGCATAATGCCTTGGATAGAGTATGTCTTGCAGCCTTTTCTTCTAATAGATTAAGTCGTATCAGAAAAATATCTGGCGTGGGTTTGTGTTCATCTATGGGCCAAGCTGAAATAGTTAGATTGCTCATAAGCTCTTTTGGCTTAAACCAAAAAATATCTCCAGGGTTATGTGCTCAAGTTCCTGTGTCACAATTTGGAATACCGATTGTTACAGAAAGGTTTATTACGAAAATTCATAACCTTAATAAATTAATCCATGTATGGACTATTGATGAAACTAAAGAAATGTTTAGATTGATAGATTTAGGCGTAGATGGCTTGATGACAGACAAGCCAACTGTCTTAAAAGAGGCATTGCTAGAAAGAGGTTTATTTTAGTTATCAGGGACTTTCCAAAGAAGGATTAAACCTGGAATAAACAAAATCAATAAACTTAAAATGCCAATGCTTGGGCTTCCAGTTAATAAAGCAATACCAGAAACCATAAATGGTCCTAAAAATACTGAAGATTTACCTATAAAATTATAAAAACCAAAAAACTCTGCTGCTTTATCTTGTGGAATTAAATTACTAAAATAGGATCTGCTAATCGCCTGAACCCCTCCCTGTACTAGACCTATTATTCCAGCAACTATAAAAAATTCAGTAGCTGTGTCCATTTGAGAGCTAAATAAAACCACACAAATATAAACAACAATGGCAAATGTAAGTGACTCTTTATAGCCAAACTTATCTGCATAAAAGCCAAATATTAAAGTGGCAGGAAAACCGACAAACTGAGTTAATAACAGTGCGCTTATCATAGAAGAAGCAGATAACCCGATATCAGATCCATAAGAAGTTGCCATCCTAATAATTGTGTCTACACCATCCATATACAAGAAATAGGCCAATAGAAAGATTACTACCTTCTTGTAGTTTCTAACTGATTTAGCTGTATTTAGTAGGTTAGTAAATGCAGCAGTAACGACATTATTTTTATTCGTATTTAGTAAATCGTCCTTTTCTTTTACATGTAAAAGTAATGGCAAAGAAAAGATAAACCACCAAATCGCTACACTCATAAATGACCAAAGCACAGCGTCAGCAGGACCTGAAAGTCCAAACCACTGAGGGTATAAGTACATCAATACATTGATCAAAAATAAAAGACCTCCGCCTAAATAACCTAAAGAGAATCCTAGTGAAGAAGTCCTGTTTCTTTCATCTGGAGAAGAAACTGAAACTATTAAAGCGTCATAAAAAATATTACCTCCTGAAAACCCTATTACACCTAAACCATAAAACGCCACGGCTAATTTCCACGAACTTTCAGGGATAAAAAATAGGTAACCTGTAGCTAATATCCCTAGAGAGGCAAAAATAAATAAGAATTTCTTTTTTGTCTTTCCTGCGTCAGCGATAGCTCCTAGTATTGGAGCACTTATAGCTATCAATAAGCCAATTAGAGAATTTATAGAACCTATAACAAATGTACTTTCAGCAGCATCTAAATCACCTGCCCAAAAGGATTTAAAAAAGATAGGGAAAAAACCTGCCATGACAGTAGTTGCAAACCCAGAATTAGCCCAATCATAAAAGGCCCACTTCCACGCATTTTTAGATAATTTTCTTTGACGATTCATACAATAATAAAGAATAATAACCTTTTTAAAGGGAGTAATTAAATGGAAGAAGATAAAAAGACCTATAAATACATGGCTCTATTCGCAATAATCATTGGTGTGGTAGTTATTGGCCAAATTATTTTAGCTAATTACTTACAATCAATTTATTGATAATTAACAAAGAGGTTTAAAAATGAATTCAAAAATATGTGAAATGTTGGATATAGAATTTCCTCTAGTGGCTTTTACTCACTGCAGGGACGTTGTGGTTGCAGTTTCAAAAGCTGGAGGGTGTGGAGTTCTTGGAGCTGTGGGAATGTCACCTGAGCAACTAGAACAAGAATTGAAATGGATAGATGAGCATATAGACGGTAAGCCATATGGAGTTGACGTCCTAATACCCAACAAAATGGTTGGTAAAGATGAGAAATTTGATGCGGAAAAATTAGTAGGAATGATTCCTCAAGAATATGCTGATTTTAGAGCAGACGTATTAGAAAACCATGACATCCCTTCCCCTGAACTAAGAACTATAGATACTGGCGGATCAGGTTTTGCTGCTAATACACAATCAGGCGGAGCTAAAGCACTTCTAGATGTTGCTTTTAATCATCCTATAAAACTGATTGCTAATGCACTTGGTGTTCCACCAGATTGGATGCTTAAAATGGGGAAAGATAACGATGTAAAAGTAGCTGCCTTATTGGGAACAGCACAACATGCTATAAATCAAGTGGAGGCTGGCGTAGATATTCTGGTGGTTTCAGGAACCGAAGCAGGAGGTCATTGTGGAAGTGTATCAACTATGGTGCTTATACCAGAAGTTTATGAAGCTATACAACCTTATGGTGACGTGCCTATTTTAGCAGCTGGAGGTATTGTTACGGGAAAACAAATGGCAGCGGCTATGACAATGGGAGCTTCAGGAGCATGGTGTGGCTCAGTTTGGCTAACTACAGTTGAATCAGAGATTCATCCAATAGTTAAAGAAAAAATGATAGCAGCCAATTCAAGTCAGACCGTTAGATCCAGAAGCAGAACTGGAAAACATTCTAGACAATTAGTTTCGCCTTGGACCGAAGCTTGGGAATCAGATAAAGCCCCTGATCCTCTACCCATGCCATTACAGCCTATGGTAGCTGAACCTGCTTTAGCAAAGGTTAATAAACTAGCTGAAGGCGGACATGATGGAGCTAAAGGCTTAGCTACACACTGGGTAGGACAAGGTGTGGGTTTAATGAATGCCAGTATTTCAGCTAGTGATGTAGTCCAAGAGTTTAAGGAAGACTTTATTACAGCTTATGAAAGATTAAACGGATTCATGGAAGACTAAACTTTAGAACCGTTTTTAAGTACAAAATATTGACGTGATTCCTCGTTCACTTCTTCAGTGAGTGAATGTGATATTAATCTCCTAGACCCTTCAGGTGCATACTGAAGAATGTACGCTTTCCTTATATCTTTATTTAAATTAGGGCCAGTTCTATGTGGTGTTAAAGAAGAAAAAACAGCAATACTTCCAGCCTTTAAAGGAAGAACTACAGAATCTGATGGATCTAAAGGTATTTCATAACCTATATCAGTCATTTCATGGTGCAAAGTTCCCCTCCTATGTAAACCTGGCATGACGCAAGGACAACCATTGGTTTCATCAGTATCTGTCAACGCCACCCAACAAGTTAAGTAAGCTTGAGGTTCAATAAACGTATAACCGTTATCCTGATGCCAAGGAAACTCATCTTTAGTTCCAGGTTTTTTATACACCGCCTGATCCCAATATAACCTTACATTATCTCCAATGAGGTCCTTGCAGATCCCTGTAAAAACTTCATGCTTACTGAATTCTTTTAATTCTTCAGACTGAGTCACTAAATGAGTAGTAAACGTAATCTCTTCAGCACGACTTATAAAGAACTTACCACCATCTAGTCCCTTCAAAGCCTCAGTTACATTGAATTCAAAAGGGTCTATTTTTTCCAACACCTTTTCTATTTCTTCAGGATTAAAAGCATCTTCTATTACTGTATATCCATTTTCATCAAAACTTTTAATCTGTTCAGGATTTAAAAATTCATACGGACCATCCGGCATAGACCATTCAAAGCCTTTGTTATTTTCATGCATTTTAACTTCTTGTGTCATAACTACCTGTCAAACTCCAACTGTACTCCTTGATTGGATTCTAGAATTCTACCTTCACTATAAACTAAATTACCATTTACAAAGGTGCTAACAACTTTTGAATTGAAAGTATCTCCTTCAAACGGAGACCATCCGCAAAAATAACTGACATTTTCTCTGGAAGCAGAATGAGGTGAATCAAGATCAACCAGAACTAAATCAGCCCAATAACCTTCCCTAATATAACCTCTATCTATTATTTTAAATCTATCAGCAACTTTATGAGATAAGTAATACGGTAAATCTTTTAACGAATAAACACCTTCTCTGACAAGCTCCAGAAGTACCAATAATGTGTGTTGAACGCTGGGCATTCCGGAAGGACATTCCATATAGTCATTTGATTTTCCTTCTAGTAAGTGTGGTGCATGATCAGTCGCCACATAATCAATATAACCTTCAAGTAGGGCTTTTCTTAATGCTTCTCTGTCTGACATTTCTTTTATGGATGGATTGCATTTAATTAAAGTACCTTTCTGTTCATAGTCTTCTCTCGAGAAGTACAAGTGAGGTACGCAGACTTCCGCTGTTATTAATTTTTCATTGATAGGTTTATTAGAAAATAATGAAATCTCTTCTTTAGTTGAGATATGCAATATATGTAAGTTGGCTTGATGTTTCTCTGCCAACTCAATAGCCTTTTTAGAAGATTTTAAGCAACAGTCACGAGACCTAATATCTGCGTGCATATCTACAGGAATTTCTGGTCCAAATTCATTGAGATACTTTTCTTCTAAGTCTTTTATCATAGGGGTATCTTCACAATGAGTGGTAATAATGACTGGGGATTCCTTGAAAAGATTATTAAGACTTTCTTCATTATCAACAAGTAGGTTTCCAGTCGAAGCTCCCATGAAAATCTTAATTCCACAAACCTCTTTAGGGTCAATCGCCTTGATTTCATCTATATTTGTATTGGAAGTGCCCATATAAAAAGAAAAATTAGCAGAAGCGTTTTGCTCGGCGATTGATATTTTTTCTCTCCACAGATCTAAACTTAGTGTTGGAGGCAAAACATTTGGCATATCCATAAATGAAGTAGTCCCTCCCGCAATAGCTGATAAAGATTCAGTCTTTATACTTCCCCTTTCGGTTAATCCAGGTTCTCTAAAATGAACTTGGTCATCTATAACGCCAGGCATTAAATATAAACCCTTAGCGTCAATGACATCACCTTGAGTTTCTAT
Organism: uncultured SAR86 cluster bacterium; assembly: GCA_902554355.1. Taxonomy (GTDB): domain Bacteria; phylum Pseudomonadota; class Gammaproteobacteria; order Magnimaribacterales; family Magnimaribacteraceae. The sequence goes on from CACDOC010000002.1 coordinate 74,341, forward strand.
AGAAGAATCAATTTTGGAAATCCTTCCGTCTTCTATGAGTAAGTCAGACTCAAATATTTCTCCTTCATTAATAACTTGGCAATTTTTAATTGTAATTTTCTTAGTCAAAATGGTTTGCTCCCTGCAGTTGTAATCCTATGCATAGTTCTATTTTGGTCTCCATATCCATGTTCAGCATAATGGAGAACACATCTATTATCCCACACTACTAAATCTCCCTTAGTCCATTTATGTCTATAAACATAATTTTTATCCGAAGAATGTTTGTATAGTTTACTTAAAGTCTCTTGAGAAATTTCAGATTCTACATCTTTTATTTGCTTAACAAAGGCTTCAGTAACATAAAGAGCTTTTCTTCCAGTTTCTGGATGAGTTCTAAAAATGGGGTGTTCTACTTCCTTAGCATCTTTAGCCTCTCCTCCAGCTAGAATTAAAACACCCAAATTGCTATGGATGGCTACTTTATTATCCAAATATTCTTTATAACTTTCAGATAAATCCTCGTACGCTAAGTATTGATTAGAAAATAAAGTGTCTCCGCCTGTATCAGGAATCTCAATTGAATAAAGCAAAGTCGCATTTGGCGGTTCCTCTTCAAAGGTAACGTCAGAATGCCAATGTGCATTTGTGTGGTATTTTTCTCCTAGATTCTTAATTTTAATGATCTCAGGATAATCCTCCATTCCTTTAAATACAGGATGAATTAAAGGCTCTCCCCAAACTAATGAAACATTTTTTAAATCTTTTGGAGATAACTCCTGATTTTTAAAAACCAAAACTGAATACTTCAAAAAAGCTTCTTTAATAGCCTCTGCAGGAATTCTATCAGTAATACTTAAGTCTATATCAGTTATTTCTGCTCCAACCGGACCAATCTGCTCTATATTCATGAATAGTTATAGTTTAAATACCTTAATTTGGCCGTATTCACTACCTTGACCTTCTCTATATTCTGAATGAGACCTTTCAAGAACTTCTTTTACAATTGAAATCATCTTACTACTGTTGCCACAAATTATTGTTAAGGGCATCTCTTCTTGATTTAGATATATAAAATTTTCTACCATCAAATCAACTTCATGGTGCCTAATTCCATGAAGATCGAGAATATGTGAATTCACTTAATGCAGGTTCCTGATAAGCTTTCCATTTAAAGCTCCAGTCGGCTCTCCATTTCTAAAGGCAACTTCTCCAGAAACAATTGTGTACTCATAACCAGATGCTTTCTGAACTAATCTTCTTCCACCGGCCGGAAGGTCATTAATAATTTCTGGTTCATGCAAGGTCAAATTATCATAATCAATAACATTAATATCGGCCTTAAATCCTTCTTCAAGAATACCCCTATCGTCAATACCGAGAAGCTGCGCGGTCTCAGAAGTTTGCATTTTTATTGTAGTTTCTAGAGGAATCTTAGATCCTCTTTCTCTGTCTCTTGACCAGTGTTGAATTAAAGTTGTAGGGAAGCTTGCATCACTAATTGCTCCACAATGCGCACCAGCATCACCTAAACCAGAAATAGTAAATGGATGCTTTAACATTTTTTCTACAAAACTGAGATCTCCAGGTTGATAATTAAAAAGAGGATGATAAATAAGAGCTCTTCCATCCTTTTCAAGCATCATGTCGTAAGCAACTTCTTGAGGAGATTTACCTTCTCTTTTTGCCTCCGAAAGGAATGAATCTTCAGGATCAGGTTCATAATTAGCAGGGTCTCCTAGTCTGAACATTTTGTTATAGGAAGTTACAATCTCATCAACTAGAGGATTAATAGAAACAGGCTCTTCTGACAAAATCTTTTCTTTCATCTCAGGATTGCTCAGTGCTTTAACCTTTTCTTCAAGCGTAAGAGTCGCTAGTTGTTGAAATGACGGGTAAAAGAGGAACGGATTTAGTGTAGCAGTTAAACCCATGAGGATACCTGTTGCTCTAGGCGGAACTTGACCATACATATCAATACCCTCAGCTTGCGCTGCTTCAATACCATCAAGCAATTGGTGCCACCAATCTGGTCTCGCATCCTGTTGTTCTACTGTAATTGAAATAGGTCTTTTAGATTCTTTAGACATGGATTTAAAAATATCAAATTCTTCTTCAAAGTTATAAAAGTCAGATATTCCTTGCAAAACACCTTGCTCTAATTCTCCTAAAGATTTTGCTATCTCAACTAATTCTTTTTTATGCGCAGTTATACTTGGAGTTAATTTGCCATCTACATCACTGTGTTTTTCAGTTCTTGAAGTAGTAAACCCATATGCACCTGCTTTTATAGCCTCTTTTACTATTTCTTTCATTTTTGATATTTCTTCATCGGTAGCCGGTTCGTGGTTAATGCCTCTTTCACCCATAACATAAGCCCTTACTGCGCCGTGTGGAATTTGAGTTCCAACATCAATTGCTAAAGGTTTTTTTTCTAAAACATCTAAGTATTCTGGAAAAGTTTCCCAGTCCCACTCGATACCTTCATGCAAAGCAGTTCCTGGTATATCTTCTACTCCTTCCATCAAACCAATAAGCCAATCTCTTTGTTCTGGTTTACAAGGCGAGAAACCTACTCCGCAGTTTCCAGTTACTATTGTCGTAACACCATGGTAAGTGGACGATCTTAAATAAGGATCCCAAGTTACTTGTCCGTCAAAATGAGTATGAATATCAACAAATCCAGGAGTAACTATTTTGCCTTTTGCATCAATAACTTTCTTGGCCTTTTCATCTATGCTTCCAATTTTGGATATCTTTTCACCCTTCACAGCAACGTCTGCTACGTAAGCATCGCCACCTTTTCCGTCGTAAACAAGGCCATTTTTTATAAGTAAGTCATACATAATGAAATCCAATTATTAAATCTGATATAGTATCGCACCCTAAATTCTATTATATAAAGAGTTTATGAGGAAAAATACTAAATCAGAATTATAACCATATGAATCATTTCAAAACATATTCTAATAAAGCCGTTTTAATAATTTTTTTATTTCTAAGCCCTTACCTTTTAACAAATGAAGAATCACCTGATTCAGAGAAAGAAGAAGAAAAGGAAGTTTATATTGAAGAAATAGTAAAGGAGTTTGAAGAGTTAAAAGGTTTTTTTGTAACCTATAGAGACCCTAAAACTAATGATATTTACTTAAAAATCAAACAAGATCAGCTAAATGAAGAGTTCATTTATTTTGCTCATGTTATGAACGGAATAGTTTCAGCTGGTTTAATCAAGGGTAGTTACTTAGATAACGGTGTCTTTAAAATAGAAAAAGATAGAGATAATTTAAGATTCATTAGAGTCCTTACTAATTATTCATTTGATCAAGATACTCCTCTAGCTAAATCAGAAGGCGCAAATATTTCTGATTCTACGTTTAAAGTTATAGCCATCTCAGGTAAAAATGAAAAAGAAGATGAATTCTTAGTTAATATTACACCCCTTTTACTTTCTGAAGATTTATCTTCCCTTAAGCCTATAAGACCAAATGACGATTACGATCCTGCAGGTTGTAGATGGGGTCAATTAAGCCCTACTAAATCTAGAGTATTAAATGCTCATAACTATGAAGAAAATACTGATTTTGAAATTGAATATGTCGTAGAAAATGCTCCTTGCAGATATGAAGGTGAAGACGTTGCAGACGTAAGAAATATAAGCATTAACGTAAGGTATAGTTTCATAAAAATGCCTGAAAATAATTTTGAACCTAGGATCGAAGATCAGGCTATTGGTTATTTTTCAGATAGAATAACTGATCTTTCTTCTAAAGACGTCACGCCCTATATGGATTTAATCTCAAAATGGGATCTACAAAAGAAATACCCAGAAAAAGAACTGTCAGAGCCAATTAAGCCTATTCTATTTTGGATAGAAAATACAACCCCTACTGAACTTAGAGAATATATTAAAAGAGGTGTTCTAGCTTGGAATATCGCTTTCGAAGAAGCAGGCTTTAAAAATGCTTTAGAAGTAAAAGTCCAACCTGATGATGCTGAATGGGATGCCGGAGATATTAGATATAACGTCTTAAGGTGGACCTCATCACCCAACCCTCCTTTCGGAGGATATGGTCCAAGATTTACCAACCCAAGAACAGGAGAAATTATTGGTGCGGATATTATGCTGGAATGGGTTTACCTGACAAACAGATTGTATGTTGATGGAATCTTTAATAGCAATCATGAACAAGATTGTTCAGCTGGTAGCATAATACATGAAGGAATGATGTTTGCTAATTCATTGAATGTTAATGACCCGAAAATAGTAGAAGAAAGTATTATTAGGCTTACTTTGCACGAAGTTGGCCATACGTTAGGATTAAATCATAATTTTAAAGGTAGCTTTCTTCACAATACTGAAGATGTCCATAAAACAGAAATTACTGGAAAAATAGGAGTAACTTCATCTGTTATGGAATACCCAGCTATAAACTTAGCTCCGATAGGTTATAAACAAGGTCATTATTACGACATAGTACCCGGGCCATATGATAGATGGGCAATAAAATTTGGTTACACTCCAAATATGTCAGAAGAAGAAAGAAGATCTCTTTTAAGTGAATCAATTAAACCAGAGCACATGTTTGCTAATGATGCAGAAGATATGAGATCAGCTGGATATGGAATTGACCCTAGAGCTATGATCAATGATCTTACAAATGACCCAATAACTTATTCCATACAAAGAATTCAATTGGTGAATGATGCACAACAAAAGCTGCCAGTTAAATTGATAGATAAAGCTAATAGCTGGGAAGAATATAGAAATGCTCATAAAATTCTCATGAGAGAACATCAACGAGCTCTTGAAGTAATTTCCAGATATATAGGGGGAGTTTACGTAGAAAGGTCAAACCCTCAGGATCCTGATAGAAAAGAACCTTATACCCCAACACCTTCAGAAGAGCAGAGAAGAGCGATGTCAGTTCTCTCCGAATATGCTTTTTCAAGCGGAGCTTTCCCGATTAACTCGTCATTGCTTAGCAAGGTTCAAGTAGAAAGAAGAATGTTTGATCTAAGAAGAGAACATGAAGATCCTCAAATGCATAAGATTATTCTTGGAATACAAAACAAGGTTTTAGATCATGTTTTAAGTGCTTGGACGCTCTCTAGGATCACTGACACACAATTATATGGAAACAATTACAGCGTTTACGAAGTTATAAATGATTTGACTGAAGCTATATTTTTAGAGGATATAAATTCAGAGGTTTCTTCAATTAGGAGAAATTTACAAACCAGTTATGTCAGAAGGCTGATAGACATCCTGGCTCAAGATTATTACGATGAGTTTGCAACAGCAGCTGCTTATAATTCACTAAGAGATATAGAAAAGCTGATGAAGAAATCTTCGTCGCATGAGCCTACCAAGGCTCACAGGAAACTAATCCACTGGATTATTGATTCAGGTTTAAATAGAGCAAATTAAGAAACCCTATTTAAGAAATCTATAATAAAAGAATTAACTTCTTCAGGTGCTTCTTGTTGAGTCCAGTGTCCGATACCTTCTAACTCTTCTGCAAATAGTAAGTTTTTATAGTTAGGTTTTATCCTGTCAGTTAAAGATTGATCACTCGGAACAAAGAAATTGACTGGATCTAAGGTGCCTGTAATAAAGAAGGCTGGTTGTTCAAGTATTTTTCCTTCTAGTTCTGGTATTTCATGCCAATCAATATTTTGAGCTCTATACCTATTAAACGGCCCTCTTAATCCGCTTATTTCAAATTGACTAACAAAATAGTCCAAATCTTCTTTAGTGAACCAATTAGGAAAATCTTCAAACATTTCCATTCCTTCTAAGAAAGTCGAATCTTTAGTTTTTTCTGGAACTGAGCCGCTTTGGCTTTTCTCAAAATTAAACTTCATACCTCTGCCATCGCTATTTGTATAAGTCATAAATAAAGATCTAGATAGATCAGATTCAAATTCTTCCTCCGCAACACCTTCTTTTTGAAAATATAGTTGGTAAAAGAAACGATCTTTGTATATTTCTTTCCATAAATCTAAAGTTGGCATAGGTCCTCTGCCCGTAAAAGGAACAGAAAGAGTTCCAGTTGCCGAAATCCTATCTTCATTTAGTGCTGCTGTGTTCAAAGCTATTGGTCCACCCCAGTCATGACCAATAGTTATAGCAGTATCATAGCCAAGGGCATCAATAATCCCTACAACATCATTAGTCATATTTCTCATTGTGTACGCTTCGATTTCATGGGGTTTATCTGACTCACCATAACCCCTAACGTCATAAGCAACTGCTTTGAAACCTGCATCAGCTACTGCTGGCAATTGATACCTATAACTGTACCAACTCTCAGGCCAACCATGACAAAAGATAACTAAAGGGCCTTCGCCCATCATCGCAAGCCTGATGTTTATTCCATTACTTTTTACAATTTTAAATTCTACGTTTTCCATATGTCTTACTTTAACAAATTACAATTACAATGCTAACACCCTCTCAATTAACCAGAAAGAACCAAGCCCTCCAATAAAATAAGAGGCATATTGGTTAATCCCTTTCTTAAATAAATTTCTTGAAAGAAGCCAGATCAAGAATCCAAATAAAGGTAGCACTAAGAGTTGCCCAACTTCAATGCCTACATTAAAAAAGAGTAAAGAGAATAGAAGGTCATCATTATTAATACCAATATCATTTAATGCGCCTGCAAATCCAAGGCCATGAAGTAAACCAAATCCAAAAGCTACAACCCATGGAGTCGATTCATATTTATGTTTTTCACTTACTTCCAAAGCTAAATAAATTAGAGTCAATGCAATGAAAGCTTCGGTTGAAGCTTGAGGAACTTCGATCAACTCTAAAACTGATAATCCCAAAGTAATGCTGTGGGCAATTGTAAATGCAGTTATGGTTTTGAATAAGTTGGCAGCTCCAGAAACTATAAAAAGAAGACCAAAAACAAAAAGCATGTGATCTATTCCACCTAATAAATGCTCTACCCCCAACCAAAAATAACCTGTTGGATAAATACTAACTTCTTGGGGAACAGTTATCTTAGAGTTACTAACAGTAGCTAAACCTTCAAATTTTGTTCCATCTTTAAAATTTATACTGATCAAAGCATCAGTAATTCTAGAAAGACCTTTAAGATTAATCTCTTTTCCTTTTATAGAGTCTTCACAATTTATAGACAATTGAGAAACTAAATACTTCCCTTCTATTCTTGGTAAGTTTCTTTTTCCTTCGTTACAACCCGTAAAACTAACTTCAGCAGGAAGCCCAACTGCATTAGAGGGGAACATCCAATTTCCTGAGTAAGTGCCATCCTCTTGTTCTTCGAGCAATAATCTTGCTGGATTCATTTCATGACAAAAAGTGTTGCCAAAAAAAAGGAATAAAATAGTTATAAGAAAAGGTTTAATTGGATTGGGCATTTATATCTGAAAATATTTCTACTTCATATTCTTTTCTAAGTTCTTTTAAATAATTTTCTGTAGATTGACTTTGGTCTCTAGCCAAAATATCACTTACTACCAATTCCTTAATCTTCGAAAGATCAGGTAAATAAGAATCAGAATAAGAGTTTATGAAGATAAGATGTTCACCATATTCAGAAGAAATAGGACCAGACCATTTTTTAACTGATAAATTTTGAATAGATTGCGAAAATTGATCTCCAAACGACCTTTGCAACTCTCTTATAGTCTTACTTGAGAAATTCTTTCCTAGTAGAAATGGATCTCCAAATATATTTGATTCTTGGCCCTCTTCTATTAATTCTAGGGCTTTAATTGATCTAGACTCTGCTTGATCGTCTTTACTAAAATAAATATGAGAGAAGGTATAAGTGCTTTCTACAAAGTAATCTTCTTTATTTTCCTTGTAATAACTCAGTATTTCTTCTTCTGTAGGGTTTCGAACACTTGATTCTTGTTTTAAGAAGCTTATTTTCTGAGCCATTCTTCTTTTTATAATGATGTCATTTTTATCTAAGCCTAACTTTAAAGCTTCTCGGTACAGTATCTCTTCATCAATTAATTGTTTAATAATGCCGTCAATTTCATCATTTGTAGGCTCTCTACCAACTTGAGTTACCCAAGTATTAATTAATGAATCAAGCTCAGATTCATAAATAGTAATTTTATTTGAACTATCCTCATTAAAAGTTATATCTATCAAAAAGATAAATATCCCTATCAGAAAGAAAATAAGTAGTTTTTGCTTCACTATTAATTAGATTAATTTTTAAAAATTATAATAAATTCAATAATTTATATGAGATATATCAAGTTTTTACCAAGTATCTACATTTGGTCTTTTCTTAGAAGCTCTATCCCTTCTAGGAGGCAATGATTTAAGCGCACCCATTATCCAATTTCTTGTTTCGGCAGGGTCAATAACATCATCCAGCTCAAAGTGAGAAGCCATGTTGACTGCTCTGCCTCTATGGTAACTATCTGCAACCATTTTTTCATAAGCTTCTATTCTTTTTTTAGGGTCCTTAATTGCCTCAAGTTCTTTTCTATAACCTAACTTAACAGCTCCCTCTAGACCCATTCCTCCAAATTCACCTGTTGGCCAAGTTACTGTAAATAAAGGTATTTTGAAACTTCCTCCAGCCATTGCTTGTGCCCCTAGCCCATAAGCTTTTCTAATAACTACAGACATTAAAGGAGTTTCAATATTTGCTCCAACTACGAACATTCTAGCTGCGTGCCTAACTAAAGCTGTTTTTTCGCTCTCTGGACCTACCATAATTCCTGGACAATCAATAAGCGAAAGAATAGGAATATCGAAAGCGTCGCAAAGTTGGATAAATCTAGACCCTTTATCTGCTCCAGGAGAATCAATAGCACCAGATAAATGACCTGGATTATTAGCCACAACGCCTACTGGTCTTCCTTCTACCCTAATGAAAGAAGTAATTATTCCCGGAGCCCAGTCCTTTCTGATCTCTAAGATGGACCCTATATCAGCTATACCTTCAATTACCTCTCTCATGTTGTAGTACCTAAGTCTATTCTCAGGAACCACAAATCTTAACTTTCTTGGATCGGGCGCTTTCCAATCCTTTACAGTGCCTTGGAAGTAAGATAAGTATTTCTTTGCAACTTCAACAGCTTCTTTCTCATCCTTTACAGAAAAATCGACAACTCCATTTGGAACTTGTACATCCATAGGACCAACCTCTTCAGGTGTAAAAACTCCTAATCCACCTCCTTCAATCATTGCCGGTCCACCGATACCAATGTTTGAATCCTCAGTCGCAATAATCACATCACAACAACCTAGCAATACTGCATTGCCTGCAAAACATCTTCCAGTAGTTATTCCTATTACAGGAACTAATCCAGACAATTGGGCAAAGTAAGTAAAGGCTAAGCAGTCTAATCCAGCTACTCCTGAGGTGTCCGTATCACCAGGTCTTCCTCCTCCACCTTCAGCAAATAGGATTGTGGGAAGTTGATTTTGTTCAGCGATTTCAAACATTCTATCTTTCTTTGCGTGGTTCATTTTTCCCTGAGTGCCAGCTAAAACCATATAGTCATAAGACATAGCCATCACACGAGAGTCGCTTTCTTCAAATAAATGACCATTAACATGACCTAGGCCACAAACCATTCCATCGCCTGTTGTGTTTTTAATTAAGTCTTCTTCTGCCCTTCTTCTTCTTTGGGCAGCTATAACTACTGATCCGTATTCAACAAAAGAACCTTCATCACATAGGTCTTCAATATTTTCTCTAGCCGTTCTATGACCTGTTGCATATCTTTTCTTAACAGCCTCCGGTCTGTTTGCATCATGACTTGCTCCCTTTCTTTCTAGTGCTTCTTTCAGGTCAGGTCTGATCCAATCTAAATCTACGTCTTTAGTTTTTTTAGTATCTTTTTGTTTAACTTCAGCTAATTGTATTGTCATCAAAGAATGACCTTCAAACACGGTATCTTGAGGCTGGACTTTAATTTCTTTAACGATGCCACTTATGCTTGATAGAACTTCATGTTCCATCTTCATTGCTTCCATAATAAGTAGAGGCTTTCCTTTCCATATCTCATCACCTTTTTTGACTTCAAACTTAACGATCATTCCTTGCATAGGAGCAAGAATGCTTGAGAGACCTTCACTTAATTCTTCGCTCTCTAATTGAAGTATATTCTCTGATTCATCAACAAAGACGCCACCACTTTTTCCGTGATCTAACACTGCTAAAGGGTCTAAATCTTCTATCTTCCCTCTTTTAGGAGTGTTCTTTTTAAGGCTTCTATTTATATCTGATAAATCTGCATGATTTCCTTTAGAAAGAAGATTCTTTATGTTCTGATCTAAAAAATTGGTGTGTAATTCATTGTTTCTAAATTTAGAGTCTGTAAGAATATTTTTTAATAATTCTAAATTGGTAGGAACGCCTTCAATTTTGAACTCACACAAAGATCTGTAATTTCTTTTTAGCGCTTGTTTAAAGTTATCTTCTGGAGAATGCGTAATTACTTTTGCAATAAGAGAATCAAAAGCAGGATTTGTTTCGTACCCACTATACCCATAACTATCAGATCTAACTCCTGGTCCGGAAGGTAAATCAAAGGATGTAAATTTGCCTCCTGAAGGTTTCGTTTCTCCTTCAGAATCTATAACTTCCATGTTGACTCGGGATTGAATTGCAAAGCCATTCGGCTCACTTATGTTCTCTTGTTCTAATTTAAGTTGTTTTAAGGTTTTGCCTGAAGCAATTTGAATTTGGGCTTTAACTAAATCCAAACCTAATATAGCCTCAGTCACAGTATGCTCCACTTGCAACCTAGCATTGCATTCAATAAATCTGAAATCTTCTTTTGCATAATCAACTAGAAATTCTACAGTGGCTAAACCTTCATATTTTGAGTCTTGAATTAATGCTACCGAAGCATCAAGCATCTTCTCTTTTAGTCCTTTATTAATTCCAGGAGCAGGAGCTATTTCTAAGATTTTTTGATGTCTTCTTTGAGTAGAACATTCCCTCTCGTGAAAATGAGTTGCTAGTCCTTTACCATCACCCAAAACTTGAATTTCAATATGTCTATAGTTTTCTAGATATTCTTCAACATAAAGGTCAGATGAATCAAATGCTGATTTAGCTTCTGATGCAGCTCTATTCATTGCATCTTTTAAATCAGATTGCGTATTGACTACCCTCATACCTCTTCCACCGCCTCCTGCAATAGCTTTTATGACCACAGAAGAATTCTTTTTTAAACCTTTAAAGAAGTCAGTTGCTTGTTTTAAAGATGTCTTGCCTTCAGTTCCAGCTATAACGGGTACATTTAGCTTGCTAGCTAGTTGCTTCGCTTCAGATTTATTTCCAAAAATC
>CACDOC010000003.1 GCA_902554355.1 uncultured SAR86 cluster bacterium
TTTCACTATATTAATTTCCCAGACAGAGAAACAATGGAACAAATTATTAAAGTCCATCACCCGAAAGTTAAGAAGAAATTAGTTAAAGAAGCATTGGAAATTTTCTTTGATATTAGAAAGGTTCCTGGAATGAAGAAAAAGCCTTCCACTTCAGAATTGATAGATTGGTTAAAGCTTTTAATGGCTGATGATATACCTGATGAAATATTTAAGAATAGAGACCCATCTAAGGCTATACCTCCTCTATATGGAGCTTTAATTAAAAATGAGCAAGATGTTCAGTTATTAGAACGATTGGCATTTATGGCAAGAAGGGAAGGTAATACCAATCAACAGTAGAAATGTTCATTTCCCTTTTTAATACTTTACGATCTACAGGAATACCTTGTACTTTACGAGAGTTGCTAGATTTAATAGCAGCTGTTGATAAAAACTTAGGTTTTGCAGATATGGAAAAGTTTTACTTTTTGAGCAGAGCCATCCTTGTAAAAGACGAAAAGCATTATGATAAATTTGATAGGGCTTTCGATATTTACTTTAAAGGAATTGAAAGTCTCGATGACATTTTAGAGATGCTTATACCTGATGAATGGTTAAAAGCAGAATTCGAAAAACATTTAACTGAAGAAGAGCTAAAACAAATTGACTCCTTAGGCGGCTTAGAGAAACTTCTTGAAGAATTTAAGAAGAGAATGGAAGAGCAAGAAGAGAGGCATGAAGGAGGCAGTAAGTACATTGGCACTGGAGGAACATCGCCTTTTGGTAACTCTGGAGAAAATCCTGAAGGAATAAGGGTAGGAGGAGAAGGAGGAAAAGGAAAAGCAGCTAAAGTTTGGGAAGCAAGAGATTTTAAAAATCTTGACGATGACGTAGAGCTCGGCACAAGAAATATGAAAGTTGCTTTAAGAAGGCTTAGAAAGTTAATCAGGGACAGTGCTGATGAGGAATTTGATCTAGACGGAACTATAAGTTCGACAGCCAAAAAAGCTGGTATGTTGGATGTAAAGTTTAGACCTGAAAAAAGAAATGCTGTTAAGGTTTTAGTTTTGTTTGATGTGGGTGGGTCTATGGATCCTCATATTAGGGTTTGTGAAGAACTGTTCTCAGCTTGTAAAACAGAATTTAAAAATTTGGAATACTTTTACTTTCACAACTTTATCTATGAAACAGTATGGAAAGATAACAGAAGAAGACAAAATGAAAGAATTTACACCGAAGACATCATTCATAAATACTCTGCTGATTACAAGATCATATTTGTTGGAGATGCCACCATGGCTCCTTATGAGATTACTAATCCTGGGGGAAGTATTGAACACTGGAATGAAGAGGCGGGCGCCTTATGGATGAAAAGGCTCGTAGGTGTTTACGATAAATTGGCTTGGTTAAATCCAGTTCCTCAAGAACATTGGGAGTACAGTTCCTCAGTCGAATTAACAAGGAGTTTAGTGGAAGACAACATGTTTCCTCTAACCATTAGAGGGTTAGAAGAAAGCATGGCTTATCTGAGTAAATAAAAGTCTAATGAAGGCTTTATCTATTTCTAATCTAAAAAAAGAATATCAAGGTGGTGTTCAAGCCCTTAAAGGTATAGACCTGCAAGTAGAACAAGGTGATTTTTTTGCGCTGTTAGGTCCTAATGGAGCTGGAAAATCTACGACTATTGGCGTTATCAGCTCACTAGTAACTAAGACATCTGGTAGCGTAAAAATATTAGGCATAGATATTGATGAGAACCATTCCTTGGCTAAAAAGAAACTTGGGGTAGTGGGTCAAGAAGTAAATTTTAATCAATTTGAGAAAGTAGGTGACATCATTAGGAACCAAGCTGGTTACTATGGTCTTGGTTTTAGAAAGTCGAAAGAAAATGCCAAGTATTACATGAAAAAGTTGGATATTTGGGATAAAAGGAATGAACAAGCAAGAAAACTTTCTGGTGGTATGAAAAGAAGGGTAATGGTAGCTAAGGCTTTAGTTAATAATCCCGAACTATTAATACTTGATGAGCCTACGGCTGGTGTAGATATCGAATTAAGGAGGTCTTTATGGGATTTTCTTACAGAAATTAATGACAATGGCACTAGCATTATTCTTACTACGCATTATCTTGAAGAGGCAGAAAGGTTATGCAGAAATATCGCAATCATAGATTCTGGAGAAATAGTTGAAAATACAAGTATGCAAGAACTATTAACAAGATTAGAAGTAGAGACTTTTATTTTTGATTTATTAGAGCCGATCAAGGAACTTCCAGAAGTAAAAGAATTTGAAATTATTATTGAGAATCCCAAACGAATAAAAGTAACTGTTGGAAAAGAGCAGGGCTTAAGTACAGTTTTTAAGAAGTTTACTGAACTAAATATAGAAATATCCAGCATGAGGAATGAGACAGGAAGGTTGGAAGAGTTGTTCTTAGGTCTTGTAGAACCCTCCTTAAAAGAAAAAGAATTATGAGTGCTTCTGAACAAATTAGAGCTTTGGCTACTATTCTCTATAAGGAGATTCATAGGTTTATGAGAATTTGGACTCAAACCTTAATTCCTCCAGCAATCATGATCATGCTTTACTTTGTTATTTTTGGAACCCTTATCGGTAAAAGAATAGGTCAAATGGGAGGTTTTGATTATGTTCAATTCATGATCCCCGGTCTTATTATGATGTCCGTTATAAGCAATTCTTACTCAAACGTAGTCTCCTCTTTTTTTGGACAGAAATTTGCTAGAAGCATAGAAGAATTATTAATTACACCTCTACCTCATTATTTAATCCTTTTAGGTTGGATATTAGGAGGAGTTGCGAGAGGACTTTTGGTTGGAGCAATAGTTACTATAGTTTCTTTGTGGTTTTATGACCTAAATGTAAATAACTGGCCTTTGTGTATTTTTGTTGTTATTTCAACTTCTGTTTTATTCTCTTTGGGCGGTTTCTTAAATGCTTTATTTGCAGAGTCGTTTGATGATATATCTATTATTCCAACCTTTATTATGCAGCCATTAATTTATTTGGGTGGAGTGTTCTATTCTATTCAGCTATTACCTCCATTTTGGCAAACTATTTCACTAGCTAATCCTATTTTGTATATGATCAATGCTTTTAGATTTTCTATTTTGGGCTCTTCCGATTTAGAAGCTCTTGGGTTTTCAATATATTCTGCGTTAGCAATGATAGTTGGTTTTATAGTTCTTTTTTCCAGTATTTGCCTTTGGTTACTCAACAAAGGAAGAGGCATAAGGTCTTAATACATGACTGATTCTCCATTAGGAAGAAAGTCTAATTATCCTGATAGATACGATCCTTCGCTTCTTGTTGGCTTAAATAGAGCAGATTCAAGACAAAAATTACGCCTTGATACTAATCATATAGGAATATTTGGAATAGATTCTTGGACTTGTTATGAACTTTCTTGGTTAAATGAAAGAGGTGTACCAAGAAATAGCATCTTATACTTTTCTTATAGTTGTCATTCAAAATTTTTTGTCGAATCTAAATCCTTGAAGTTATATTTATTTTCGTTGAATAGCAAAAGGTTTTCTTCAAATGAAGAGCTAGTTGAAACTATAAAAACAGATTTAGAAACAACCCTAAAGACCGAAATTTTTATAGAAATAAGTGCAGAACCAAGAGAAATAATTACTAATGACAATTCTATTGATTCATTAGATATAGAAGAACCTGGATTTCAACCTAACTCTTTGGTCCTTTTATCAACTGACAAAGACGCTGATGAAGACATTACATGTAGCCTTTTTAGAAGTCTTTGCCCAGTTACAGCTCAGCCTGATTGGGCTACAGTTCATATAGCCTATAAAGGAAAACAAATTATTCATGAGAGCTTATTGAGCTATCTACTGTCTTACAGAAATCATCAAGGATTTCATGAAGAATGTGTAGAGAAGATATTCCAAGATATTAATGAAAGGTGTGAAATAGAAAGTTTACTTGTAAGGGCTAACTATTTAAGACGCGGCGGAATTGAAATAAATCCTGTTAGAACTACTCATGAGAATTATGAGCAGATTTTAAGAGAGCAAAGACAATAAGAAGATGAAAGACAATAATGAAGATAGATTAAATAAGATTGAATCGAAGTACTCTTTTCAAGAAGACTCTCTAGAGAGAATGAGCAAAGAGTTAAGGACCCAACAGTTAGAGATTCAGAAACTTAAAGATGAGATAGCCTCGTTGAAAGAATCTTTAAGTGAATTTTCTCCTAAAGAAGACACAAAAGAAGAAAACCCACCTCACTACTGATTGTTTTAGATTAGTTTTACTTATCCTTTATAATGCAGACTCCAAAATTTGGAGAGATGGCAGAGTGGTCGAATGCGCACGCTTGGAAAGCGTGTAAGGTGTTAAAGCCTTCGAGGGTTCGAATCCCTCTCTCTCCGCCATTAAATGAAGTAATTCAAGTAAAATATAAAAAAAATAATAGAGGAAAATTATGTCAAGTTTAAAAAATAAAACATTATTCGTATCAGGAGCGAGTAGGGGTATTGGTCTAGCGATAGCCAAAAGAGCGGCTCAAGATGGAGCAAATATAATTCTTGCTGCTAAAACTGCTGAACCGCATCCTAAATTGCCAGGGACTATCTATACAGCTGCCGATGAGATCATTGAATGCGGAGGACAAGCTTTACCAGTTATTTGCGATATTAGGGATGAAAAAAACGTAAGAGATGCAGTCAATAAAGGTGCAGAAGAGTTTGGCGGAATTGATATTTGCGTAAACAACGCTAGTGCAATTCAATTAACCGGCACCTTGCAAACAGACATGAAAAGATATGATTTAATGCATCAAATTAATTCGAGAGGAACTTTCTTAGTCAGCAAGGTATGCCTACCTTATCTCTTGGAATCTGAAAATCCTCATATCCTTAATCTTTCACCTCCTTTAGATATGAGTCCAAAATGGTTTGGACCACACGTAGCTTATACAATGGCAAAATTTGGCATGAGTTTATGCGTTTTAGGAATGGCAGAAGAATTTAAAGAACAAGGAGTAGCTGTTAATGCTCTTTGGCCAAGAACTGCTGTCGCAACTGCGGCTATTAAAAATGCATTAGGCGGAGATGAGATTATGAATATATCAAGGTCACCTGAAATAATGGGAGATGCCGCTTACGTAATCTTAACTAAAGATTCTAAAGAATTTACTGGTAACTTCTGCATTGATGACAATTTATTAGCAGAAAATGGCGTTACAGATTTTAGTCAATACGCACAAGTTCCTTTTGATCAACTTGCTCCAGACTTCTTTGTACCAGAAGATCTTGAAGCGCCAGAAAGTGCTAAGAATAGTTAAATCCTATGAAAACTATAGAAGAAAAGAGATCCTTTGCTGTTCCTTCAAATGTAATTTGGAAGATTATTAGTGATTTGTCGAGAAGCGATTGGGTTCCTGGTGTTGAAAGTATATCTCTAGAAGATAATGTAAGGACTTTCAAGATGAAGGGTATGGGAAGATTAGTTGAAAAAATTATTAAGTGTGACCATGACTTATTAGAACTTGAATACAGTGCAATAGAAACTCTTGCTCCCATTAATCACCATTTAGCAAAGATAAATTTGGTATCTCATGATAACCAGTCTACGGACTTTATTTGGACAACTGAAATAGATCCCGAAGAGTTTGCAGATGCTATACATCAAGGCATGGTATCTTCATTAGATCAACTAGAATTAGTACTTTCAGAAACAGATTAATTTTATTTGTTATAAGGATTCTTAACTGATAAGGTTGTTTTATATTGCATAAATTACTGGGGAGGGTTTATGTTAGTGCTTAGTAGAAAGGCCGAAGAGTCAATGTTTATAGGTGACGATATAAAGATCACTGTTTTAGACATAAGAGGAGGTCAGGTTAGAATAGGAATCACAGCACCTCAAGATATAAAAATTCATAGAGAGGAAGTTTACGAACGTATCAATCAAGAAGATTGAAGCTAGATTTCTTTGATAGTGAATTCTATTTAACGGGTTATAATCCAGTCTAAATTGGGGCTGTAGCTCATTTGGATAGAGTGTCTGGCTACGAACTAGAAGGTAGCAGGTTCGAATCCTGCCAGCCCCGCCATTAACCAATAATCATTTATTTATAACTAAGGATCAAATATGAACGCAATAGAAAAGTGGCACGATATAATGAAAAACCCTGGTCCAAACATTACGGAAAAATTGGATGATCTTCTTCATGATGATGTTATTTTTTATTCTCCTGTAGTTTTTACTCCACAGAAAGGAAAAGAAATCACTAAATTATACTTATCTGCTGCAGGCGGAGTATTTAGCTCTAATAAAGACAAGGAACAATCGAAGCCTGAGGAATCCAAATTTAGGTATACCAAAGAACTTATACATGACAATCATGCTTGTCTTGAGTTTGAAACTGAAATTAATGGTATATACGTAAATGGGATAGACCTTATTACTTGGAACGATGAAAACAAGATAACTGAATTTAAAGTTTTAGTTAGGCCTTTACAAGCGGTAAATACACTTCATCAGATGATGGGGGAGATGTTAGATAAATTAAAGGCAGGCTAAATTGAATCCTAAGGTTTCTGCTTACCTCGTTCATCTATTTACAGCATTAGGTGTTGTTTTTGGGTTTCTAGCTTTATTGGCAACTGTAAATTTAGAAATACCCGAAGCTTTTCTGTGGTTAGCTCTTGCTCTTTTTGTAGATGGTGTAGATGGAACTTTAGCAAGAGCTGCTAATGTAAAAGAGAATACTCCTTATATTGACGGCGCAATATTAGACAACATCATTGATTATTTGAATTATGTAGTTGTTCCAGTTTTTATCTTCTATACATTAAACATGGTTCCTGAACCATTTTTATTACTTTCCTCAGCTGCAATATTATTGGTATCTTGTTTTACTTTTATAAATACTGAAACAAAGACTGAAGACTTTTATTTTAGTGGTTTCCCGGCAAACTGGAATATTGTTATTTTATATTTCTATATTCTTGATTCAACGCAATGGATAAATTTGTTTTTTGTCTTACTATTTTGTGTACTTACGTTTATCCCTTTTAAGTATGTACATCCTTTTAGGGTAGTTGAATTTAGAAAAATAACATTGTTAATTACGTCTATTTGGATGGTAACGACCACAGTTCTTCTATTCGGTATAACCTTTACTAATCCGTTAATAGGAACCTTAAATTATGCCATTTGGCTTCTGACCAATGCTTACTTTCTAGGAAATGTGTTTTATAGGTCTATGAAATAGATTAAGAAACCATTTTAGGCATGTAGTGGCAGAAAACATTAGAATAGTATTCTCCGGATAAAGGCTCAGGCCTTCCATGCTTAAGGGTAGCGCTCTCATAAAAAATCATTTCCCCAGGTTCAAGTAGTACGTTGTGAATGTTTTTTTGGTGATCTTCTATCTCTAAATACCAATCATCGTGGACCTTTTGGTCAATATTTATAATAGTTCCAATAATGTGCGTTTCTTCTCTGTCTCTATGAGAGTTTAGTATCGCACCATCGAGATACATTCGAACGCCGTAAACGTATGTAGGTAGAAGACTTAATCCGCTCCATTCCTCTATTAAACTTTGAATTGAGGTATGTATCTCATTCCTTAGATCTTCAGGCAATTCAATTGTGATACTTGACTCTTTGTTTTCATAAACATTATGAATGTACCCTCCGGCCACATTCTCCTCTTGTTTGTTCAATAAATTAGACTTATAAAATTTATTGATTTTTTGATGTATCTCTTTTGGCAGTTTCTGTTTTGTAAAACCTATTTCTGTATAGGATGGTATTTCTTTGAACCTTTTTTTAAATTCCTTAACGTTCTTCTTAATAATCTTATCTTTATCCAATAGAGAATCATCTAGTTTTTTCTTCGGTTTATAGTTATTAAGAACTGTATCTATTTGATTCTTGTCAAAACCATTTTGTACAAGCGTGTAATAAATATCATCTAAGTCTACTCCTAAAGAGACATTTTCAAGGATCCAATCTAACCAAACTTGAGGAATCTTTTTTGCCATACACTTAGGAAGGAGTAATTAAATATTTCTCTCCTGTAGCTTGTTTGGAATATTGCAAAATATTTTCTTCGCTTATAACTTCTTCTAGAGTAATTTCTTTCGTATAAGCACTATGGAAGGTCGTGTTTATCTCATCAGCAACCCTTTGTCTTAATTCTTGAAATTTCTCTTGTCCTATTTTTCCAATGAAAGGGGTTAATAACCAGCCTCCAAGACCCCAAGAAAATCCAAAAGCTCTAGTCAAAGTAGTAGGGGATCTATCTAATCCCCCGTAAATATAGACTTGTTTATAGCTATCAGACCCATATCTACTATATTCTGTAGCAGTTTTATTAGCAGCTACTTCCATGGCTGTTAGTATTTGGCCTGATAATTTTCCTCCACCAGTTGCATCAAAACCTAAGGTTGCACCTGTTTCTACTAGTGCATCTATCAGCTGCTCCATGAAATCCTTGTCTGAGGAATTGCAAACAAATTTAGCTCCTAAATCTTTTAACATTAAAACATGCTCTTCTTTTCTTACTATATTCACTAAATTAATATCTTCTTGATTGCATATTTTAATTAGCATTTGTCCTAGATTTGATGCTGCAGCGGTATGAACAAGAGCAGTGTGATCTTCCATTCTCATCGTCTCAACCATACCTAAAGCGGTTAAGGGGTTAACGAAACAAGATGCACTTTCTTTAGAGGTAGTTCCTTCATTCATTACCAAACATGCAGAAGCAGGTAGGCATCTATAGTTTGAATACATAGAGCCACCAGCAACCCCAACCACCTTGCCTATAAGGTCTTCAGCACCTTTGCCTGCGCTTTCTACTATGCCAGCTCCTTCATTGCCTACAGGAAGTGACTGATCAAGCCTGGCTTGGACGCTTCTCATCAGAGCCTCCGGTACTTTCATTTGAGCTACTCCATCACTGACTTTCAGTGTTGAAACATCAGCAGGACCTAGCAAAAGGCCTAAATCAGAAGGGTTAATAGGGGAAGCCTCAATTTTTATTAAAACCTCACCATCTTGTGGCTCAGGTTTATCTACTGATTCAAGGCTAATTTTAAGGTTACCATCAGAAGTAATTTCTGATCTAATTTGTTTTGATGTATCTGTCATTATTTGTAGTTGATTATTAGATTAGTGATATTAATTAAGACTTGTCATTTCGTAACTTTCTACAAGTCTTCCATATTTTTGTTTATCCATCCAATCAAGCTGTTTTCTTTGCCACTCTTGATCGTTTAATAAAGACTCAAGAGATTTTGCTTGCTCTTCTTTTGAATTAGATAGCATAACGAAATTAAAGAAGTTTTTACTTCCTAGACCGTGTTGCCATAAATCTATTAAGAAACCATGACTTTCAAAAATTTCTTTAGCTTCTTCTAAGGCTTTTAGTGTCTGAGCCGATTTTCCTTTTTGAGGAGCCCAAGTCCAAATTTGAACAATATAATCGCCTGGATTTATTTCATCTAATGAGGTCATTTGATAACTTTTAATTGGTTCGAGTATGTCTTGACTGTTAAATTTCTTAATAAAGGGTGCCCAAGACTCATTACTGTAAGCTTGTGAAGCTCTCTGCGTGTAATTTTCAAAGAAATCTACCCATACAAATATCTTTTCTCCACCTTTTCCCATGTTTTGTTGATGAACTATTACGGATTGACCATTGGCTAGGCCTAAATCTCTTCCTTCCCTCATCAAATCAGCAGCTTCTTGATACTTTCCTGGCTTAGCTTTATAAAAATAAATATCAGCGATACCCTCAGCGTTTAGTAAAGAAAACGACATAAATAATGTAACGACGGTTATAAATTTAATAAGTTTTTTCATGTTTTATACCTCCTTATAAACCTTTGATTTGCTTACTATACACTGTATCAAAGATAGAACTAAGTTTGCTAGTTTTAGAGCCTTTTTATGTATAATGCATTTCCGTTTTGCGGGTATCGTATAATGGCTTATTACCTCAGCCTTCCAAGCTGATGATGTCGGTTCGATTCCGACTACCCGCTCCAGCTTTTTATAGGAGAAATCATGTTTGAATTATCTTTATTTAATTTTGCTCAGTTTACAGATCAAGGTTTATCAATTTTAGGGACTTTTTTATTAACAAGTTTAAGTGCCAAAACAAGGATGTACGGCTTTGTCGTGTTCCTTCTTGTTAATATTCCCGGAATATATTTGTTGATAGTTACTGAATTGTGGTGGATCTTAGCCGTAACTCCCCTTTGGTTATATTTAAACTATAGAGGATTTATAAATAATTATAGAGAGCATAAAGGAAAGGTCCCAAGCTCTACATGATCTGTCTCCACATATCCAGATCTTGTATTCTTAGGTAAGTATTGATTTGCTTAACTCTTTCCATGCTTTCGTAAGGTTCAGCGCTATAATTATGTCCTGGGTAAAGTATTGTCTCGTCAGGCAAAGCAGATAATTTTTGTAGACTGTGAAACATGTCTTCAGAGTTTGATCCAGGTAAATCAACTCTTCCACACCCTTGAACAAACAAAGTGTCACCAGAAACAAGATTATTATTTACCTTAAAACATTGAGAACCTGGGGTATGACCGGGTGTATGAAGAAACTCAATATCATTTTCACCAATAGTTAAGTGGTCTCCAGATTCAACAATATTTAGGTCTGTATCAGAAACTCCAGTTACTTTTTTTACTCCTTCAGCTTCAAGCTTATGGACAAATATTTTGACTGGGTCTTTTTCTAACAATTCCGCAATTCCTTCTATTGAATGACCTCCCATGCCTCCACCTATGTGATCTGGATGGTAATGCGTAACTAAAACAGAAGCCAACTTAAGGTCTTTTTCTTTAATATGATTTAAAAGAGCGTCTATATCCCATGCGGGATCTATGATAACAACTTCCCTAGTAGATTTAGATCCTATTAGATATATAAAATTATCCATTGGACCAACTAATAATTGTTCTAGATATAAGTCATCATTATTCATAGCTACCCCTCTGTTAATTAAACACCTTGTTTAAAACTACCTTATCTTCTTTATATCTTTTACCGGCCATGTAATAACAAGGTATAGAAATAATACTGATAATAGAAAACACAACAAGCATCATAGTGTAAGGTTCTTGAAAGTTAGATGCTTCCATCCAGTCAGCACAAACACCTCCGCCCCACGAACCAATAGTTAATCCAATTAAATTAAGGGTTAAGATATAAAAGGCAACAACAGTGGCTCTGATCCTGTCAGGCACCAATTCTTGAACAGTACTAAAAGTGGGACCAAAGAAACAACCTAATTGGAAGTAGCCTATTACTATACCTACCCAAAAAATAAATGTCCCTGGTTCAACGAAGCGGTAATAAATACCTATTGGTAAGGTTAATAAAGCAAGCCAAAATAGAAACATAGGCCTTCCTTGATCAGTATTTTCTTGCCACCAATCACTTAAAATACCTCCTATTAAATTACCAGCCATTCCAGCAAATACTCCTATCCATCCAACAATTTGAGCAATGTTTGATCTTTCAAAGCCTCTTTCTTGTACTAACCAAAGTTGTTCAAATCCTGAAGCTCCTAACACTATGTGGTAGAACACTCCCGCCAAGATAGTAAATCTTAAAGCTGAAGAAGTTGATAAAGCTTTATACAAAGTTTTAACAATTTCAAGAGTAGTATCTTTTGAAAGGGTTTGTTGAGGTTCGTCTTCTTTAATGTTTTTTCTAGGTCTGTCTTTGAATAACAAAGCACTTAGACCTAATGCAAGACCTATACCACCTAATAAGTAAAAACAATTTCTCCAACCCAATGACTCACCCAAATAACCAGCAATTAATAGACTAACGCCAACGCCTATAGGAACCCCCATGTAGTAAAAACCAGCTGCAAACCCCATCCTTTTTGAAGGGAAAGAATCAGACAACAATGACATAGAGGTGGGGGTTAAGATTGATTCACCGACACCAATAAAGATTCTAGGTAGTGCCATAGAAACAAATCCTTTCGCAGCGCCCGTTAGAGCCGTAAAAACACTCCAAAGGATTACTCCAAAGGCTATTAGTCTAGGCCTGTTTACCATATCAGCAAGAATGCCCATAAAGAGACCAGCTACTGAGTAAAAAACAATAAAAGGTATTGTGGTTAGAAAGCCGTATTGAGCGTTAGTCAACCCTAAGTCAGGAACTATAAAATTAGAGAAGCTAGCAATTAACTGCCTATCAACAAAATTTAGTAAATTTAATAATGTAAGAAAGAAAAGCAGCCTATATGCGTTCAATTCAAATTCCTCTTTTACAACAATATTAGCATGAACAATATTTAAGATAGACATTATCTTTTAATTTAATAAGTGTTATAGTTAAGTAACACACTTAAAGGTAAAAATGAAAAAAAGGAGAGAATGGAGTAATTCTGAGATAAGGGCTCTTACAAGAGGTGAGTCCATGCATTATTACTCAACGGGACAACACTACTATACGAAGTCGGATTGGTATGTTTGGTTTTTTGGTAATACTACTAGATACTCTATTTTTCATACTTTTTTATTAAAGTACGGAGAAGGGGAGCTTGTAAGCTATACAGATTTGACCAGAACTGAAAAGGTCGGCGCAGTAAGGTTAAAAATAGATTCCGTTAAATCAACAATCCGTGAGGGTTTGGCTTTAGGTTTTATAGATGCGTATAAATCTGAAAAGGATAGAAGGGTGACTGTCTATACTTTCAACCCTTCAATTCTAGAAGAAATATCTGATTATTGCTTCATGATGAGAAGAAACAGAATGTGGGAAGCAGCTTCATTTATTAGTAATTCTTCTACGGAATCAATAAATAAGAAGCTTGCTAAAGCTGGTATGAGAAAAGAGTGGATGGAATCAATTAGTAATTTTATTTCTAAACTTGCTCAGACAGCTAAAGCAGCTTTTGGAGAAGACCAATTGCCCAATGTTATTCCTTTAAAAAGCAACCAAAAGGGTAAAAGCGGCTAAGAATTTAACCGCATCTTTTAGCTTCAATTTAAGTTGTTAATCCAATTAAGTTACATAGAATAACTTTCGTCTAAGGATGGATGAAACCTAATGAATAGGTTCTAGAGAGTGGGTCGTCTTATTTGATTTCACCTACCTTCCCAGGAGTTAATCTCAGGGCTAAGACTCACTCTCTATTCATTAAACATAGCCGTTCTTCCTCCATCAACAACTATATCCTGACAAGAAATAAAAGACCCTGCTTCACTGGCAAGATATAAAGCAGCTTCAGCAATATCAATCGCTAAGCCCGAACGATTTAAAGGAACCGCTTTTGCGAGATTCCCTTTTAATTTTTCGAGCTTTTTCTCATTTTCTTCTTCAGAAAGGGTATTAGCTCTTTGCGATCCTCCCCAAAAGATAGGGGTAGCTATTGCACCGGGGGAGATAGAATTCACTCTGATATTATCAGGACCTAATTCTACTCCTGACATTCTAGTGTAATGAGTTACTGCAGCTTTTAGTGCTGCATACAAAGGATCTCCTTGACGGTATCTTAATCCTGCAATACTTGAATTATTTATAATACAGCCACCTCCACTTTTTCTCATGGGTTCAATAGCAAATTTTGTACTAAGAATTACGCTTGAGAGTAATAAATGAACTCCATAATCAATATCTTTTTGAGTTACTTTTTCAATACCAGCTCCAACAGGACCTCCAGCATTATTGAATAAGATGTCTAATTTTCCGAACTCTTTTATTGTTTCTGTTACTGAATTCTCTATATCCTTTTCTTTAGTTACGTCTGATAGTAAATATTTTGAGTTCTCACCAAGTTCTTTACTAAGTAATTCTCCCTTTTCTTCTGACCTACCTGAAATTACTACTTTTGCTCCCTCGTTAATGAAAAGCCTGGCAGTTTCAGCTCCTATTCCGCTTGTTCCTCCAGTTATAAGTGCCACTTTATTTTCTAATCTCTTTGTCATATTTATTCCTTATTTAAGCAATCATAAGTTGCATTAATTAGCTCTAATGATCTTCCATCTGCAGCAAAATTATTTTTCATTTGGTTCATGACATAAGATACTCCAAGTTTATTTTCAGGGTCCCCAAATGCACACGAGCCACCCCAACCTGAGTGACCAAAAGATTTTTTAACTGGTCCATAAATAACTTTATGCATATTCATAATAAATCCAGCCCCCCATCTTGTGACTACATCCAAAACTAAATCTCTGTTGGTTATTCTTTCTTCAGTCATTTTAGTTATTGTGTCTTCTTTCAGTATTTTTAGTGAAGGATCATCCGTTACCACCAAGCTATACAACTTAGCTAATCCAGAGGCACAACCTTGTCCGTTTGCGGATGGAATCTCAGCCGATCTCCAGTCTCTTGAGTTTTGCAGATTAATTAGATTAGGGCCCCTTGCAGTCGCTTTTTTAGCTTCGTTTATTTCTGTAGACGTTTGAGGTTGGTTTTCTTCTTTAGGGAAGGGTACCATTTCAACAACTCTTTTTTCTTCAGTTTCAGGTAGCCCAATAAAGAAATCAATATTATTCGGATTACCAATTTCATCAGCATAAAATGTACCTAAAGTTTTCCCAGTGACCCTGATGATTAATTCCGAAGTAAGCCATCCGTATGTCATTGAATGGTAACCAGAAGCTGTTCCAGGCTCCCATATGGGCTTCATAGCAGCTAATTCTTCAGCCATAGTTTCTTGGCTATAATAATCTTTTACTTCGTTAGTTGCTGAACCGCATATTCCTGCTTGATGGGAAAGTAGCATCCCCACTGTTATGTCTTCTTTGCCATTGCAGCCAAATTCAGGCCAATAATGAGAAACCTTCTCTTCATAATCTAAAAGCCCCTTTTGAACAGCTAAAGCACAAGTTATTGCAGCAACGCCTTTTGTCGTAGACCATACCGTCGCTAAGCTATCTTGACTCCAAAGATTAGTTTTTTGTTTATCGGTATAACCTCCCCAAATATCTACTATTGCTTTACCGTCTTTGTAGACAGCGAACGAAGAACCTATCTCTCTACCTGACGAGTGAAGAGATTCAAATAAATCTTTAACCTCTTTAAATTTATGATCGCAATTTCCCTGTATTTCCATTTATTAATATTTATTTTGAAATTTTTGATTCTACATTATTTAGTTTTTTTGTAAGCCAAATAACTAAGCTTTTTTCAAATTGATCAATTGATTTATATTTTTTCATAGGTTCTGATAAATTTTCTACAGCTTTTTTTAAGCTTGTAAGTGCGTGCTTATCGTTAAGTATTGATTCAATTGGGTCAACGTAAACACGAATAGTAAATAATACAGTTTCGTGTATTGGTAGTTTTCTTATTGTTTGTCTTTCAACTCTTAAAAATAATTTACTCGGATTTGTATCTCTAAATTCAACAAAGGGTTTGCTGTGAACTGGTTGGAACAACTTTGGATCATCGTAAATAGACCAGTTATATCTTTCCAATATCCTATCCGCAGGAAGTTTTTTAAAAATTTCATTTACCCTTTCACCAATGTCTTCTTTATAGCCTGGGACTCCTTCGTGTAAATCCATCAAAGATTTAGAGAACTTTTCAGTTAAAGACCAATGAGAAGGAGCGCTTAGAGAAGCAGCTTCTAAATAGAATTTATCTTTTTTGGGACTCATCAAGACTAAATCTTCTTGTACTAGAAGAGAGGCTAGTTCAATCGGGTTTTTAAACTGATTAAGTTTATATAAATCATTTGTACTTTCTATATAGACTGAATCTTTTGAAATTTTAAAATTTTCTGAATGAAATTCCTGTAGGTTATTTAAAATAGATTCAAGAACTTCATTCTGCTCACCTTCACAGCCTTCAACAATCTGCAAAACCTCATTTCTATTAGTCTCAAGCAGTTCCTTCTTTAAATGTATCTCGTTTATAAATTTATCATCTATTTCTAGCCATTTAGATTCTGAAATAGGGCTAAGGCCTATCTTGACGCCCCCTTGGCCATCAAGATAAGGTTTGTATTTAGGCGAGGGCAATCTAATCTAAACCGCGTTTCTTTAACAGCGGTTCAATTTTTGGTTCTGAACCTCTGTAATTTATATATTGAGTCATTAAATCTTCAGTATTGCCAGAAGCATATACATACTCTTTAAGCTTTGTAGCTGTCTCCTTATCAAATAAGCCTTTCTCTCTAAAAGGCTCAAAAGCATCTGCTTCCAACACCTCTGTCCATAAGTAACTGTAATATCCGGAAGAGTATCCACCCGCAAATATATGTCCGAAATAGGTGCTTCTATATCTGCTCTCAATTTGTGGAATTAATCCAAGTTCTCCCAATGTGTCATCTTCAAATTTATCGATATCTTTTATATCTTCTGTGCTTGTGTGATAGGCCATATCTAAATGTGCAGCAGCCACGTATTCACTTGTTTCAAATCCTTCATTAAAAGTTCCTGCTTCTGATATTTTATTTAATAGACTATCTGGAATAGGCTCATCCGTCTTATAGTGAAGTGCAAATGTTTTAATTACCTCAGGCTCTCTTGCCCAATTTTCCATCATTTGGGAAGGAAACTCTACGTAGTCTCTAGTCACGTTTGTACCAGAAAGACTTGGGTAATTGGCATCTGATAATAACCCATGTAGACCATGTCCAAATTCATGAAACAAAGTCTCAACTTGTTCAAAGGAGAGCAGGGATACACCATCTTCATTTTCAGGAGGGAAATTGCAAACATTCACAACAATGGGTATTTGCTTACCATCAAATTTACTTTGGCTTCTGAAAGTATTCATCCACGCACCTCCACCTTTATTAGGTCTAAGCGTGAAATCGGTGTAAAAGATTCCTATGGTTTCATTCTGTTCATTTAGAACTTCAAAACTTCTTATGTTATCTCTGTATTTAGGCAAATCATTTCTTTCCACAAAAGTTATATCAAAGAGTTTAGACGCAACATCAAAAGCACCTTGCAAAACTCTATCTTCACTAAAATAAGGCTTAACTTCTTCTTCACTGAAATCATACTTGGATTGTCTAATTTTCTCTGCGTAGTGCCACCAATCCCAAGCAGCAAGCTCAAAGTTACCACCTTCTTGTGTGATTAAGTTCTGCATTTCTTCCGCTTCAGATTTTGCTCTAGCAATACCAGGTTCCCAAATTTGTTCCAATAAATCATCAACCCTAGATGTCTGTTTAGCCATTGTGTCGTCTAGAACATAATCGGCATGAGATTCAAATCCCATTAACTTCGCCTTTTCTTTTCTTAGTTTTAACATTTCAACAATAAGAGATTTATTATCAAACTCATTATCATTATCTCCCCTTTGTATATAAGAGTTATACAACTGTTCTCTAAGTTCTCTTTGAGTGGAATAAGTTAAGAAAGGATACATGCTTACTCTAGTAGGCTTGAAAACCCATTTTCCTTCATGACCTTCCGATTCAGCCAATAAAGCAGCTTGTCTTATTTCTTCAGCAGGCAAGCCATCTAATTCGTCTTCATTTTCAATTATTAAACTAAATCCATTAGTTTCTTTAAGCACGTTTTGATCAAATTGAACGGACAAGGTTGAAAGTGAACTATTTATTTGTACCAACCTATTCATCTCAGAATCAGTAAGATTAGCTCCATTCCTAACAAAACTTTTATGAGTCTGATCTAATAGTCTTTCTTGTTCTGTGGTGAGTTCTAGAGAATCCTTTTGTTCGTATACAGATTTAATTCTAGAGAAAAGCTCTTTGTTTAATAGAATACTATCTCTGTGAGAAGACAAGGTTGGACTGATTTTCATCGCCAAAGCATCCATTTCATCGGAAGTATTCGAACCAAGTAAGTTAAAGAATACAGCTGAAACTTTATCGAGAGTCTCTCCTGATCTTTCTAATTCAACAATCGTATTTTCAAAAGTAGGTTTTTCATTGTTAGTAGCTATAGCTTCAACTTCTAATAAATGCTGCTTCATTCCTTCTTCAAAAGCTGGCTCATAGTGTGAGAACTCAATTTTTTCGAAAGGGGGTATTTGATAAGGTGTATCATACTCTGTTAAGAAAGGGTTCATTTCATCTCCATTGTTTTGACATCCTAAACCTAGGAAAATAATTAAAAATAAATAAAATGGTTTTTTCATATAAGGACTACTCTAGGAATAGTTAGCATATAAGTCTATAACATTTAAGAATTTTATGACCAGTAACTTTACAAAAATTAGAAAACTCTTTGGATGGTTCCTAATTATAATTTCAATTATTCTTTCTATTGCAGGTATAGTAGTTGCAGCAATGGGCGAATTGGTTAAAGGCGGAGCAATATATGTTGCGAGTCAAGTTACTTGGTATCCAGGCCTTGCCTTATTAGGCCCAGAAATTGTTCAAAAAAGTAAGGACATATGGAATAATTTGAAAGAAAGGATTATAGGTTTTTTTAAATGATATACACAAAAGAAGAAATACTTAGCGATCATGATTATGCACAGCCTAATGAAATGGCAGGTTATTTATTGCATGGCGGTTTAAATGAAGAGGGAAACTACATTTCTCCTAGAACTCGCATTAGATGGAAAGCTGTTAACCAATGGACTCAAATCTTAAATGATAGAGGGCATGAACTTTTAGACTGCTCTGTTGAAATTTTAAAGCATGATAATTTTCCTAGTTTAAATCAAGCAAAACTACTTCTTAATCAAGGCGAAGGGCAATTTCTTTGGAATAGTTTAACGATTACTGGAATTATTGAGGCAAGAGGTAGGGCTCTAGCGGAAATCGAGGCACCAAACTTTCAAGACATCATAGTAGAAGACATATCAGATACTTGTCTTGCCCACATGAATAAAGGCTTATTTATTGCGCACGGATTTGATGAAGGGGGTGATCCTGATAGTGATCAAGGAGCACATGATCAGATGTGGTTTGCCGCAAGAGATTTATTATTAGGAAAGGATGCCTATCCTATTCCGGAAGTGCCTGAATCAATTGGAAGACCTGCTCAAGAAAGAGAAATGCCGGATCTACCTATCGAACATGAAGGAATACTTAACTTGTTGTTAGATGTTTTGATGATTGAAATAAGAGCTGAAAGCTTTTTTTCTTATTGTATGAATCTTGCTAAATCAGATGATGTATTTATTGATAGAAGAGAAGACGCCTTACTGGCAGGTGATATGGTTTCTAGAATCAGACAAGATGAAGCTATACATGTTGCATACCTTAATTTGTTAGTTTCTGAGCTAAGGTCATTTACCTTTAAAACTGTAGATGGGCTTGAGAAAAAAGGCTCTGAAATTATAGATCCTTTATGGAAAAAAATGGTTCAGTGGCATGGCGAAGAAGTACATAGAGAGTCTGTAGCAATTAGGTCTGAAGAGTTCGTTAAATTGTTTGATAAAATTGACAACTCAAATCTCAGAAATAAATTTAATTCACTTTCAACAAATAGCGAACTTTATTCTATTTAATTATCTTGATAGAAAGAATTGATCATCTAATTGTAGCTGTTGAAGATTTAGATACCGCAGAAAGCAACTATACAAAAATTTTTGGTCATAAACCTGTATGGAGAGGAGAACACCAATCCCTAGGTACTAAAAACTCAATTTTTAATTTTAATAACCTGTATCTTGAATTGTTAGCTACTAATGGTAGCGGCGCAGGAGCATCTTTGGTCAATTCTACTTTAGAAGAAAATGGCGAAGGTTTGGCAGGAATAGTATTTGGTTCAGATAATTTAAAAGAAACAAAAGAACAGCTTTCTCTAAAGGGTTATGAATTGTCAGGTCTTATAGAAGGAGAAGGATTTGATGTAGATGCAGGAAAGAAAAGAACTTGGGAGAATTTATTTCTTCC
Organism: uncultured SAR86 cluster bacterium; assembly: GCA_902554355.1. Classification (GTDB taxonomy): domain Bacteria; phylum Pseudomonadota; class Gammaproteobacteria; order Magnimaribacterales; family Magnimaribacteraceae. Next base: position 19,790 of record CACDOC010000003.1, read on the forward strand.
TAATGAAATTACTAGAGGGTTATTTTCTTTTGCGATAGAACATAAAACAGGAAATCTAGAAACTGCGAATGCCGTTAAACCTGACTCCGTTAATAAATTAGATCATGTAGTTATTAATACCAATGATGCTGAAGGTTTTATCCAAATTTATGAGAAAGATCTAGAAATAAGACTTGCTCTAGATCAAACAGTGGAGAAGTGGGGCGGGCGAATGCTATTTTTTAGATTAAATAAGACCACGATTGAAGTAATTGCTAAATCTGATGAACATGAACCTAAAGATAGTTTATGGGGCCTTGCATGGGATGTTGAAGATTTAGAGGCTACCCACAAAAGGTTAACTCAATTAGGAATAGAAGCTACTCCTGTTAAAGAGGGAAGAAAACCTAATACACTTGTTTCTACCATTAAATCTCATACTTGCAATATACCTACTTTATTTATTCAACACCTCGCTTCTTGAGCTTGTCATATATCCAGTAAGGCGAATAGATTAATAAGAATAAAAAAGCCCCTATGATAATAAGTAAAGGGATATGTAGTGGCGGATCAGGAAAGAAATCCATGATACTCTGACCTTCTGTAGGTTTTGCCCCCAAATACCAATAATTTGCTGGCGGTCCTAACAGAAGATTAATCAGATAAATAATTGGAAGTATGCTCAAAGAAACATAAATCCCATTTTTTACTGATTCAAAAGTAGGCCGGTTGTTTAAAGTAATGCAAGCGTAACCAATGTTCACCATAAGCAACCCATGCCCTAAGAAGAATAGTATGTATTTTGGATCTGGAAAAGTAAGAGTAACATCAGGCGTTATAAGAGCATTTACTCCACCGCCAATACCCCAAAAGAAAGCAACTTCAAAAAATAATCTTTTTTTTGTTAAAAGAAAAAAACCTATAAAGAATCCTGAAAGACTACACATATGAATAGGTAGTAATCTTATCCAGGGATAGTCCATGGAGTTCCAGATAAAAGGCTTGATCAATTCAAGCCCAATAATAGAAAGACCCAATAGTCGTGCTAGATATTCTTTTTGTGCTTCTGACTTATTTTTGTAAGCGCTTGGAAAAAATACTGCCAAACAAAAAATTAGCAATAACGTAAATAGGTGAGAAGTTCCGAATATAGTGAAAGGTTGGGCTTCCATAATCTGTATTTTAAAGAATAAAAACTAATTTAGTGGATATAATAGATAACAATATAAAAAAGAAATGAAAAGTATTTCAACAAGTTTCTTTCCAAATATAAATAAAGAAGAAGCAATAACTTTATTTAAAGCCTTCTGCTTCTTTTTCTTTGTCTTGGCTTCGTGGTATGCACTGCGTCCTGTAAGAAATGAATTAGCCGTTCAAGGCGGTATTAATAATTTACCGTGGCTTTTAACTGGCGTAATGCTGGCTATGTTAATTATCAACCCTATCTATTCTTGGCTAGTTTCAAAGGTAGACTCAAAGAAAATAGTACTCTATATCTATTCCTTCTTTATATTGAACTTAATTCTATTTCTGTCCTTATGGTATGTCTCAAGCGCAGAAGGAAGGATATGGACAGGTAGAGCGTTCTATATCTGGTGTAATGTTTATTCATTCTTCGTGGTGTCTATCTTTTGGGTAGCTATGATTAATTTTTTTAATCAAACAGATGCTAAAAGATTCTTCGGGATAATAAGTGCTGGCGGATCTTTAGGGGCTTTCTTTGGCTCTTCAGTTGCTAGGTACTTTTCTACAGAAATTTGTGGAAAAACGAGCATAGATGACCTAGGGCCCATAACTTTAATAGTTTTTTCAATTTTTTCTTTACTCATTGCGCTCTATTTTTCAAATGCTTTTAGAGCCAGTTCTAGAACCTCAGGACAGGGAGGAGAAATATTAGGCGGTTCTAGTGTTGAAGGTATTAAAAATATAATTACTGATCCTTTAATAAGAAATCTAGGGTTTTACGTCATATTATTCACTATGCTGATGACAACTTCTTGGATGATCTCTTTAGGAATTGTAGAAGATTGGTCTAAAGACCCTTGTGAGAGAACAGCCTTTTTTGCTCGGATCGAGCAAATTGTTACTCCTTTAACTTTATTTATGCAGGTTTTCTTAACTTCATATTTATTAAGAAATATAGGTATTCTTCCAATAATGATTGCTTATGGAATAATATTTGTTGCCGCTTTTTCTTCTTACGCGCTTTTTCCAACAATCACTACAGTGACTGCTGTAGCAGTGTGTACAAGGATATTCGAGTACGGATTAAATAAGCCTACCCGTGAAACTTTGTATACAAATTTAGCGAAACAAGACCGATATAAATCAACTGTCCTTATAGACACTTTTATCGCTAGATCTGGAGACGTAATAGGTGGCTGGTTCGTAAGAGGCCTTGTAGGTGCAGGGGTAGTAACCTTGTCTGTATCCTGGGCTGCTTTACCTTTTGCTTTAATGATATCTTTTATAGGATTTAAAGTAGCAAAGGCATCTGAGAACTAATGACAGAAAATTATATCCAGGTTGCTGACATTACTGATATTGATTTAAATCATTCATTATCTGTTGACGTCGATGGACAAGCTATCCTGATTTGTAATACGGAAAATGGTGTATTTGCTGTTGAAGATAGGTGCACGCATGCAGATATTCCTTTATGCGGAGGCCAGATAGTTGGAAATTTTATAACTTGCCCACTTCACGGAGCAGTATTTGATTTATCCGATGGTTCAGTTCAATCACCACCTGCATTTGAGGATCTTGAAACCTATGAAGTGAAGATTGATGGCACTTCTGTAAGTGTTAAAAAATCAAAATAAGAGTAAAGTAATATCTAAAAAAACTAATGAAGCTTAAATTTATAGAAATAGAGAAGATTTCAGAGAGCGTTAGGAAAGTTTATTTGAATCGACCAGATAAAAGAAATGCTTTATGCAATCCTTTGAGGCAGGAGCTCTTTCACAGCCTTGAAGAGCTTGATAATGATAGAGAAGTCAAAGTTATTATAATTGCTGGAAAGGGTTCCTGTTTTTGTGCTGGTTATGACCTTTCTTACAATAATGCAGAAGATTTACCTTTTCATACTAGCAAAACAGATGGGTTTTGGCCGAGGCATGTAACCGATGGCGCTTTTAAGATTTGGGATTTATCTACACCCGTTATCGCCGAAGTTCATGGCTATTGTTTAGCAGGAGGTACTGAATTGGCAGCGTCATGTGATTTAGTGTATGTAGCTGAAGATGCAGAAATTGGTTATCCCGTTGTAAGGTCGATGAGTCCACCAGACAACCAATTCTTTCCTTGGTTAATGGGTATGAGAAATGCTATGGAAATGATGCTAACGGGTGAATCCATATCAGGAGAAGAGGCAGTTTCTTACGGCTTTGCTAATAAGTGCTTTGACAAAGAATCTTTATCAGACGAAGTAATAAAAATCGCTGAGAAAGTTGCAAAAGTACCTTCAGATATTCAAGCAATTAATAAACGTGCGGTTCATAGACAAATGGAAGCCATGGGGATGAGAAATGGAATAAGAGCAGGAACTGAGATGCAGGCTTTAGCTATGCACTCTAAATCTACTCAAGAACATTTAAAAGAATTGGCTTCAGGTCTTAAAGAAGCTTTAACTAAAAGAGATAAAGAATTTGGTGATTACCGAACTAAAGAAAAAGACTAAATATTTAATAGTTCTTCTATTGGTAATCCAAATTTCCTGTTCATCTTCAGAAGAAAATCAAGGAGCAACTTGGGTTGGTCCCGCTGACTTCATGCATGTGACTAAAGATAAAATGGAAATGACCTACGCAGTAGATGTTGTTGGGCAGAAGATGTATCTAAATAGTTTTTACGAAGTTATAAAGAAAGGAACAGAAACTGTAATTTTTAAAATTAAAGTAACAGATCTTGAATTTGGAGAACGAAAAGACGGTATATCCTTTTGTAGAGTTTGGGGAACCATTGATGATTCAGGGATAGAAAGTTATTTACTAGCGCAGGATTGTTTAGCAGTACAAAGCAAAGATTAGATTAAACCTTCGTAGGAACCGCCATCAAGTTGAATATTCTGCCCAGAAATAAAACTAGCTTGTTGGCTGCATAAAAAAGCACAGGTAGCTCCAAACTCTTCTGGCTTACCAAATCTATTAGCTGCAATAGAACTAGCAATTTGAGACCTTGCTTCATCTCTAGAAATATTCTGATTTTTCATGAGCATTTCTGTCATGAATACTTGCCTATCAGTATCAAATCTTTCTGGCAAAAGATTATTAATAGTGACATTGTCTTTGGCTACTTCCTTAGATATGCCCTTAGAAAATGCTGTAAGGCCTGTTCTAGCCGAAGTTGAAAGCGACATCATAGGATGAGGTGATTTAACCATTGCAGAGGTAATATTAATAATTCTTCCGAACTTTCTTTGTTTCATTCCAGGAAGGAGGGCTTGTATCATAAATATAGCTGCCAACATATTGGATTCTAAAGCTTCTAACCATGCGTCTTTATCAGTATCTAAAAAATTTACTGGAGGAGGTCCGTTATTATTATTAATTAAAATATCAGCATCAGGACAACTTTCTACGATTTTTTCTCTTCCTTCTTCAGTATTAAGATCAGCTACTACCATCGCAATTTTATTTTCATCAATTAAAGATAGTTCTTCAAAAGTCTCTTTAAGAGAGTCTTCACCTCGAGCATTTATAACTACAGAGACGCCTTCCATCATCAGGCTCTTAGCGCACGCTTTCCCTAATCCCTTAGAAGAGGCACATACAATTGCTTTTCTATCTTTAATGCCTAAATCCATAAGCAAGTATTCTAAGTTCTATTAACAAATTCTTTCTCACTATCTTCTACCTTTGAGAAATCCTCTTTATCTTTAAAGGTTTGCTCAACCCAATTTAGAGCTTCTTCTTCTGTCATGTTGGGGTCCCATAATTCCGTTTGAGGTTGAATTACATGCCAAGGAGTATCGAAAAAAACCTCTAAAGCATTACCTTCGGGGTCGTTAAAATATAGAGATAAAGCATTGCCATGGCATAACGGCAGATATTCCGAACCTCTTGCATCAAGGTTTTGTTTAACTTTTTTAACTTCTTCAAATGTTCTAACTCTAAAGGAAATATGGTTGAGTTGAGTAGAATGTTCTAAATCTTGACGCTGTACTGAGAAACCTATTTGATGATGTTCATCTGGATCTGTGCTCATGAAAATTATTTCTGGTCCTGAGCCTCCTATGAGGCCTTGATCACTAACTTTAAAACCAAATACTTCTGAATAAAATTTTATAATTTCTTTAGAGTCTTTAATATTTAATATAGTGTGAGATATTTCTAATTTCATAACTTTATAAGAGTTTTATTGCATTCTAATCTTTAAATCTTCAATTATTTGTTCTAAAGATACATCATTTCCACTGCATCCATAAATATATTTATCAGGCCTTATAACGAAGACATCACCAAGCTCTAAGAAGTCTGCTGCCCAGGGATTAGAAATTATCATTTCATTGTCCAAGGTAAGATAAGTGCAGTTAAGTTTATTTAAGAAATCTTTATACACTTCATTTATAGTTATTTCATTTTTTGAAATTAAGGTAAAACCTTCTCCAAACAAATCATCCCTTCTTTCCATTATTTCACCATCTTTATACACAACTATCTGTGGAAATAGCTGACCTGCAGCCATAGATTCTTTTGCTTTTCCTTCAAAGAACAATCCTTCATCTAAATTAGGTAAAACAAATGATCCATATCCTTTTGCAATCAACTCTTGAGGAACATCATTATGATCCTCGGCTTGAGCATAAGCTTCCATTAATTCTCCAATCCCAGCAGAGTTTTCAACCACAAATTTGGCATGCGGTCTTCTTTCTTGTTGATAAGAGTCTAATAAAGCATCAGAAAAACCATTATTAAGCACATAAGAGATTTTCCAAGAAAGATTAAAAGCATCCCTGTAACCAGACATCATACCTTCTCCCATGAAGGGTGGGTTTTGATGTGCCGCATCTCCTATCAAAAAACAATTTCCTTGTCTAAAATCATGCGCTAATACTGAATGGAATTGATAAATGGCCTTTCTAATTATTTTATATTCCTCAGGATTGAGCCATCTTTCTACAAGCTCTTGTATTTTTTTATCATCTTGGAAATCATTTTTATCTTCATCTTCATAAATAATAAATTCCCACCTTCTAAAGGGCAGATGTGCAGGAATAAAAGTACCAATTCTTTCAGGATCACAAACTTGAATGGCTTTGTCATCTAATCTATTTGGTGCAGTTAATTCAGCGTCAACAATTACCCAGTCACGATTATAATCAAGGTCTTCTTGAGTAATCTTTAGTAATTTTCTAAGAGTGCTGGACCCACCATCCGCACCAATTAAATATTTACATGAGTATTCAACTTCAGATGAGTCTTCTAGGTTTTTAATCGAAAATAGGACATCTTTTTCACGATTTTTAACATTCAATAGTTCATGTTGCAATAAAGTGGTAATAGAAGTCCCCTCTATCTTTTTTCTAATTTTTTTATCTGTATAGGGTTGATGAAAAAATCTCATCGGAGCCCACCCATTAGGCGTTGTGAATCCCTTTAAATTAATTGCTTCTCCAATAAAATTAAGATTCTCATCAACGAATCCCGCTCCACCTACTTCAGAACTATTTCTTATATAGATATCTTCTATATCAACTTCTTGTGTCATTCTTAGACCTTGATCGCTAATACTTACGGCTCTAGGTAATGAATATATTTCTTTATCTCTATCTATAGCCAGAACTCGTAAACCTCTTTTTTCTAATAGCAACGCAGCAAAGCTTCCTACAGGACCCAATCCTACTATCGCTACATCATAGTCGTGATTCATTTAGATTTTTCTAATTGGGTATATATTTCTTTTAGGCTAGATTGAGTAGAAAAAGTTTTATGTAAGTCATCTATACCTTTGGTAAGTATAGGATGTGAAGCGTTATCAATAGCTACTTTGAATGACTCTCTATTCAATAAGTTAAAATAATATTTTTTAATAAAGGGTTTATCTGCCAATAGAAGGTTACCCCAACCGCATTCATGAAAACGATGAAGAATAACAGCCCAACTAATATCTGCTAATGTGAATTCTTCACCAACTATCCATAAAGATTTTTTACCTTCTAAGTGTTTCTCTAAATCATATAAGTGTTGATTCAAATTAAAAAAAGAAGATTTAAGTAATTTCGAAAAAGGAAATAGAGAACTAAAAATTTTCATACCAAAAGTTTTAAAAGCAAAGAAACCAATGACTCTCTCTTTCATGGGATGAGTTCTTAAACCAATAAATATTTCTTTGAAGGGTACGTATCTCATCATTGCCACAAATAATGGAAAAGTTAGCGGTGCCACGCTGTTTCCGGCATATTTATCTTGATTTTTTAAAGGATTACCAATTAAAGATGATTTCTCGACCCAGTAATCCATGTTTTCCTTATCATTCTCAGAAGAAGGTAGGATATTTTTATTATCTGTGTGCTCTACTAGATAATAGATTTGTTCGTGCGATTCATAGATGGGCCTTCCCTTGTGTAATAAAACAGGAACAGTGGCCCCTGGATTTATCTTTAAAAACCTTTTAGAAGCTACTTCGTATTTGCCAGTTTCAATTAGATCTATATGTTCAGATCTATAATCTAAGCCTATTTCTTCAAGACAAAGTCGAACCTTTCTTGAGCATATAGAAAAATTATTGTGATACAGAACCCAATCGTCGGAAGTTTCTTCAACTACGTAGTTTTGAAGACCTGTAGTCATCTTAAAGGAGTTTATATTATTAGATGATGACCACCATCCATCAGCATTGTCTCTCCAGTTACTACTTTATTAGTACCTATGAAACTATATATTCCTTCAGCTACTTGTTCAGGAGTGACTGTTAGTTTTAATGGAGTATTATTAGTTAAATTTTCTAGGGCTGCATTATAAAGATCGTCACCCATACCATTTCTTAACCAATCACCTTGAATAAAACCTGGGCATATAGCATTTACCCTAATTGGTCCTAAATTTCTGGCCATAGACATGGTCATGGTATTCAAGGCTCCTTTAGAGCATCCGTAAGCCAAACAGCTACCTATACCTTTTATCCCAGCTATTGAAGAGATATTTACAACACTTGGATTATCGCTATCTAGTAAGGATTCTCTGCAGGCTCTAACCATTTGAAAGGGTCCCACAACATTGATCTTATAAATACGTAAAAAATCATCTGCATCAAGACCATCTAAATCACCATGGTTAAAAACAAATTTAGTAGTACCAGCATTATTTACAAGAGCATCTATTCTTCCCCATTTAGCTATTGTTTCTTTTGCTGTATTTATACATGCTTCGTTATCTCCAACATCAGCAGATATGGCTAATGCTTCAGCTCCTAACCCTTCACATTCTTTGACAATATTATTGGCATCTTCAATTGAGCTTGTGCAAGTTATGGTCACATTCCAGCCCTTTGAAGCTAAAAGTTTTGCTGTAGCAGCTCCTACACCTCTACTACCACCTGTTATTATTCCAACTGGTTTATCACTTTTGTTCATCTTTAAGTACCCTCCTTATTTCCAAATGTTTCAGAAATAGCTGCCCCCCATTGTGATGGTCCGAACTCTGGATAGTCAGGATCTCCATCGTCCATAGGATTCAGTATTTGTGGTGGGATGCTATTATCTAAATAATCTCCATCGGTCTGATGTTCATGCACTTGTTTAAAAGGACTTCTCCAATAATCAAAGATTTGACTACCTTGATAATGACGACCCACGCCCCATTCTAACTCATAGTCGTATTCTTTCGCTTTTCTTTTCAATAGCTCATGCCCCATAAAAACATCATCAATGTTTAACATTTCAAAAGATACATGATTTAAACCGGCAATACCTTCAGATACAAGGTGAGCATTTAACCAAAAAATTGAATGATGATCGGTTGGAGTAGAACCTTTGTCTAATCTAGCAAAGATTCCTACAGTTACTGGGTCTTCGCCTAGAGGTGCTGGTGGTTGTAATATATCTGTAGCTATTATGCCTAAATGTTCGTTATACCATTTCAATGATTTTTCTATATCAAGAGAGTTAATACCGTAATGTCCAAATCTAATTATTCTAGGTGTATCTCCTTTGTTAAACCTTTTCAATTGATTTACTCTGTTGATTTGTCCACCTTCATTCGTTGGAAAGGGTTTAGGTAATTCGTCTATTTTTCTATCTTTTATACCAAAAACAACCTCAACTCCTATTCCATCCGGGTCTTTAGCTTTAGTTATAAAGCCCTCACCAGGCGTAGTTAATTCTTCAATATCACTAAATGCACCTGACTTACTTAGTGTTTTTAAATCTTCCATAGAAGCTGCTTTAAAGGCAGTCGAAATAAATTTCTTTTCACCCTTTTTGCATATTTCTATAAATTGTTGAGGACCATCTCCTCTCATAATTAAAGTATCATCAGATTTCGAAACTGTATGCATGCCAAAATGTATTAGAAATTGTTCCTGTATGTCTAAGTCAGGACATTGAAGGGTAGGGTAAGCTACATCTGTTACTTTTATTACAGGCATTTGTTTTGCTCCATCATCAATAACACTCTCTGTAAATAACCAGAAAGACCTTTAAGATAGGGTGTTAAATTATTCATATTAATTTTTTTTATCAAATAATGGCTTGAACATTTCAGGAATAAAATCCGCTCTTGAATGATCTTCAATTCTTACACATTTATTATTCATCTTTCCTAGGCCTTCAATAGAAGTGTTTAAAATATCACCGTCTTTTAAAAATTTACCTTCCATCACTCCAACACCACCAGGCGTTCCTGTAAAAATAACATCACCTACATTTAAAGTTAGTATCTCGGATAAATAAGCAATAATATCCGGAACGTCAAAGATCAAATCATTCGTATTGTCACTTTGTCTCAGCTCATCATTAACTCTACATTCTATTAATAAACCCTTTTCAGCATCAACCAAGTCAGGAGAAACTAGAAAAGGACCCATTGGACCAAAAGTATCAAAGGATTTACCCAGATTAAACTGAGCTGGACTTGCTGTAAATTGGGTTGGTCTATCAGATATATCCTGTCCAATACAAACTCCTGCTATATGACTCCAAGCTTCTGATTTTGAGATATTCTTACCTTCTTTACCTACAACAACAACCAATTCTGCTTCATAGTCCACATAATTACTTCTCAACTCAATATCAGCAGTTGCCCCAACGAGACAAGTTGTGTGCTTGGTAAAAATCATAGGCGCCTCAGGAATTTGCATTCCAGATTCTTCGGCATGATTCCTATAATTTAACCCAACTGCATAGCAGTTTTTTGGCTCTGAAACCGGAGAATCAAAATTAACTTCATCAAGACTACCAGAAGCTTCGAAATTATTTAGATTTTCATTCAGATCATTTAGTTTATCAATTTGAAATAAGGCCTCCGAAGAAGAGGAACTAAAATCTCCTTCAGAAATTGACTCTAAATCATAATAATGATCTTCTGATAACAATACTGCTCTTTTATTTATTGATCCTAGTTTAAATGACATCTTTTCTCCTAATTAATTTTATAATCCTGACATTAAGTGATCACAATACTTATTCTATTTTTATTAAAAAACTTTAATATGTTACCTCAATTTAATAAGCTCTATGGAAAGAAAAACATTTATAAATACGAATGGAGAAGATTTCTCGTATTTAGCGCATGAATCATCTGTAAGTAAATATAATTTTGTTTTTTTTCATGCCACAGGATTTAATGCAGAGACCTATCAGATATTATTTGAAAAGCTTTTAAGCTATTTTGGTGATCAAATTAGTATATATGCTCTAGATCAACGTGGACATGGCCTCTCAAAAGCAAAATCTGATCATACTCAATTAAAATCTTGGGATGTATTCGTAGATGATGGAATAGAATTTATAGACTCTATAAATGGACCTGTCATATGCTCAGGACATTCCATGGGTTCGATAGTTGCCGCTAAAATTTCTTCTTTATACCCAAAAAAAGCCTCACATTTATTTATGGTAGAACCTGTTTTATATAGTCGTTGGGAATCGTTGAAATTTTCATTAATGTCAAATTTGAAGATAAATAGAAAATTGGATGTAGCTTCTGGTGCTGCTAAAAGAAGAAGAGAATTTGAAAGTTTAGAATATGCACTTTCTTCCTATAAAGGCAGAGGTGCATTTGCAACTTGGGGCGATGAATGGATTTCAAGTTATTTAGCTGGAGGAACCGAAGAAGCTAAAGATGGAAATATTCAATTAACCTGTGCTCCAGAATGGGAAAGCGCTACTTTTAGAGCTTCTTCGATGGATACCTGGAAATATCTAAAGAAAATCAGAATACCCTGTCAGGTAGTTTATGCAGAAGCCAGTCACACTTATTCGCCAACAGCAAGAATAGAAATAAGTAGATTGGGAAAAAACTGGAATTCTAAATGCTACGACGATGCCACACATTTCTTACCTATGGAAAAGGCAGATTCTGTAACAGAAGATATAATTCGGTTTATTGAAGACTACTAATAAATTCATTTAGGGCGGATCCAATTTCATCTGCAGAATCTTCTTGGATGAAATGGTTGCCTTTAACAGTAATTTCCTTTTGGTTTTTCCAACTTCTCACAAACTCTCTTTGATCACCAGTCAAAATAGTGCCAGGGTCTGCATTGATAAAGAGTTTAGGAATTTCAGAATTTTTATGAAAATCAGCGTTTTTCGCCACTTCTTCTACAACTTCTTTTGGCTCTCCATCTAGAGGAATTTGTCTTGGCCAAGTAAGAGTAGGGCGTCTGTCTTCACCAGGATTTATAAAAGGTTTTATGTACTCTTCTTTTTCCTCATCTGAGTAGCCTGAAATTGAGTCACCTAATAATATTCTTTCTACAAAGAAGTTTTTTTCAAGAACAAGCTCTTCACCTGCTTCAGATCTAAAAAGTCCAAATATCTTCGTTGCTGCATCTGGCCATTGATCCCAAGTGAGAGGCATTACTATGGCTTCCATATAGGTGATGGATTTGACTCTATTAGGATTTTCTCTTGCAAATTGAAATCCCATGGCAGAACCCCAGTCATGAATAACTAAGTGTATTGAATCTCCTAGATTTAATTTATCCATCAAAGTGGTTAAATACTCATATTGACCATGATATTTGTAACCTGGATTATTTTCCCCATCTAATTTATCAGAATCTCCCATTCCTATAAGGTCGGGTATAACTACTCTATTTGTATCTTCTACATGGGGAGCAATGTTTCTCCATAAGTATGAGGAAGTAGGATTCCCATGAAGAAAGAGTACGGTATCACCAGTGCCTTCATCAATGTATGCCATTTGTTTCCCACTTACATCTGTAAACTTTTTGTCATATTTCATTTGTTTATTAATTTTGATTAAACGTAATTAGGAGGCGCTGTATATCCTCCTATCTCTTCAGCTATCAGTCTTGCAAATTCGATTGTTTTATAATCTTGAAATGCACCACTCACAGCTTGAACACCTATTGGTAAACCGTCGCTTGATGGACCTGTTGGGAAAACAGTACTGGGTAAATACGAGTTAACGATTATGCCCGACCAGAAGATTTGTTGAAAATAGGGTTGTTCTTGATTGTTTACCATCAAAGTTCTTTCACTAAATTTTCTTTGATCATGTTCAAAAGCAGTTACTGCCATTTGAGGGCAAAGTAAAATATCCCACTCTTCAAAGAATTCTTTCCAAGCTATCTTTAATTTTTCTCTTTGATAGTTAGCTTTAAGCCAGTTAGCGTGAGATAAAACGGCTCCCCTAGCTGATGCCGCTTCGAATAGTGCAGTTTTATCTCCTAGAACTGCCGCATCGGAAGTCATTTTGGATTCATCTAATTCTTCTACCATTTTTTGTATTTTAGCTCGCTCTTCATCTCCCATACCTGCAGCCATTACTGACTGTAGAAGTAATTGATAGTTTGCGTGTGCAAAAGTAGGGTCAAAATTTGGTCTAGCATCAAAAGAAACTTTTGCACCTAGTTTGGCTAACGTTTCTCCTACTTGAGTTGTTCTTTCTTCTATTTCATTAGAGACAGGAGCTACTTCATCTGTTGCCCAAACAGCAACTTTTAATTCTTTTAAGCTTTTAAAATTTGGTTTAGGTAGTTGCAGCTTCCAGCCCGTTGCTTCTCTTTCTGCAGGCCCTGCCATTATATCTAGGGCGCATTTCAAGTCTTCCGCGCTTCTTGCCAAGGGACCACATACTGATAGATCTGAATCAGGAACATTGGAAATTAATTCATGTCCTGTTTGAGGAATTATTCCATGTGTGGGTTTGTGTCCATAAACTCCACAAAAATGTGCAGGATTTCTAATCGAACCTCCGATATCAGAACCAGCTTCTAATCCTGTAAAACCCGCAGCTAAAGCAGCTGCACTTCCTCCTGATGAACCACCCGGGATTCTTTCCAAATTCCAAGGATTATTTGTAGTTCCATAAATTGAATTAAAACTTTGGAAATCAGCTAGATCTAAGGGAACATTAGTTTTTCCCATGAAATGAGCTCCCGCTTCTCTAAATCTTCTTACCGCTAAACCATCTGATTTTGCTGTATTCTCTTTAAAAGCTTCATTTCCCCAAGTAGTTTTTTGTCCTTCTATAGCATAGGACTCTTTTATGGTCATCGGGATTCCATGTAACGGTCCTAAATCCTCACCTTTAGATAACGCATTATCTGCTTTTTCAGCATCCTGAATTGCTTTTTCAAACATTTTTACAACCACAGAGTTGATGTCTCCATCAAACTTTTCAATTCGATCAATATACATTTGGGTAAGTTCTTTTGAGCTTACTTCTTTTGATTTAATTTTTTTTGCTAATTCAGTAGCTGATAATTGATAAATTTCCATGTTTAATCATCTCCCGGTTTCCAATCTTCATATCTTTCCTGGAGCCTTTGCATTCCGGAGATCCATCTATCTCTATCATTGCCTTTCCGAGAAACGTATTCCAAAACTTCGGCATGAGGTGTTACTAAGAAACGTTCTTTTTCAATAGCATCTAAAACATCTGCTGCTGCAACTTCAGGTTCAATCATTCCATCTACACCAGCAACTCCTGCTCCTTGTGCGGTCATTGCTGTTCTCACAGCTTGAGGACAAAGACATGAAACACCTATACCTTTATTGCCATAGGTAATTTTAAGCCATTCAGCAAAACTTACCGCTGCTGCTTTAGTTACAGAATAACCGGCTGAACCAATTTGTGTCAGAAGACCTGCTGCAGACGAAGTACTCATTAAATAACCTTCACCACGTTCTAACATTTGTGGCAAGACATGCTTAGCTGCAAATATATGAGATTGAACATTTACTTCCCATATATTTTGCCAATCTGAAGTTTCTACTTCAAAAAATCCAGGCACACCCCCAATCCCAGCATTTGAGCAGAAAATATCAATACCACTTGATAAAGAATCTGCTTCTTTGATTACATTGATTATGTCGTCTTCAAGACCTACATTAGCTTGAACCGCTAATCCTCCAATAGAATCTGCAGTATCTTTTGCTCCTTCTAGGTTCATGTCCACGCAAACCACTGATTCCGCTTCAGCGTCATTGAAGGCTTCGCATAGTGCTTTTCCTATTCCACTAGCGGCACCAGTTACAACTACTCTTTTCCCTTTTACTTGCATTAATCTAACCCTAATTCTTTTATGGCTTCTTCCCTCATTAGTTTTTTCGCTGTTTTACCAGAAGCAATTCTTGGTAATTCATCTTCTTGGAACCACATGCGTTCAGGAATTTTAAACTTAGCTATTTTTCCATCCAAGAAAGATGATAATTCAGCTTCATTCAAAGTTTGTCCTGGTTTAAGAGCAATTCTAGTAACTAGGCTTTCCCCTAAACGCTCATCAGGTATTCCAAATACAGAGGCTTCCGCAACAGCTGGATGCTCAGCAATCACGCCTTCAATCTCTAAACAAGCAATGTTTTCTCCTCCTCTAATGACAATGTCTTTAATTCGGTCTTTAATGAAAACAAAACCATCTTCATCAACGCAACCCACATCGCCACTTCTGAACCAGCCTTCGGAATCCATAGCTTCTTTAGTTGCTTCCTCATTTTTCCAATAACATCTAAAATTAGAAGCAGACCTAATAGCTACTTCACCCAATTCACCGGTTTCTACTTCATTACCTTCTTCATCTAAAATTTTAATTTCATGAACTAAAGGGGTAGGGAATCCCGCAGAATCAGGTTTACTGTAAAGAAGTTTTCCGCTTGCGTTTGTTCCAGCAGCATTCGTTTCAGTTAATCCATATCCAACACCAGCCGCTTTAGTTGGGTGATTTTTTTCTTGATCCTTAATTTGTTCAGGTGGTCTAGCGGCTCCACCACCACTTAACATGGCTAAGCTTGAAACATCTATATCTGGGTTTTCTTCACTGGTTCTCAATATGTCTTGATTCATTGTAGGCACGCCAGAGAAGGAAGTGACTTTATATTTTTCAATGAGTTCAATTGCCTTGAGAGGGTCCCATTTATACATCAGAACCATTTTTGTTGCTGACAATAAAGACAACAGAAAATTAGAATGGGAACCGGTTACATGAAATAAAGGAACGGCTGCTAGAGTGCATGGTTTTTCCGGTTGCGGAAAGGTCGGACCATCACTTTCTAAACTTCCTGCTAATGTAGCGAGGAATGCCCAAGCTACTGGTGTATTTATAATTGATCTATGAGTAGCAACAACTCCTTTAGGGTATCCAGTACTTCCTGATGTATACATGATGCTAGCATCATCTTCAGGGCCAACTTCAACCACAGGAAAGCTTTCTTTAGGTTCTACTACTTCATCAAAATTAACAGCATTTTCATATGCACTTGCATCGCAACGAACAGCTATTCTTGGTATGTCTTCAACAAAACCTTTAAGTCTTTCAAGTCTCTCATCGTCTCCAATAAATAGCTTAGATTCACTATGAGTAATGCCATAATCTAATTCTTCACCTTGCCACCAAGAATTTAATGGAACTGCAATAGCGCCTATCGAAGTAACCGCCATATAACTATATATCCATTCTGGATAGTTTCTCATGGAAAAAGAAACTGAATCCCCTTTCTCTATGTTATATGTTTCTTGCAAAACATGAGCTAGACCAGCAGCTTTATTTAGGACCTCTTGGTAACTATACGACTCATCTTCATAAGCTAAAAAGTCCCATTCACCATGAATTAAAGCAAATTGAAAATATTCACCCAAAGTTTTTGGGGCACTAGCAAAGGTGTTATAAGTATTTCCTCTAATTGTTTCTTCTTTTAATTCGAATA
Organism: uncultured SAR86 cluster bacterium; assembly: GCA_902554355.1. Lineage (GTDB taxonomy): Bacteria > Pseudomonadota > Gammaproteobacteria > Magnimaribacterales > Magnimaribacteraceae. The sequence goes on from CACDOC010000003.1 coordinate 36,102, forward strand.
AGCCTTCTTTAGTGAGTTCTTTAGCTAAAGATTCTCGGTTTTCTTTTTTTAAAAATTCGTCTACATGCATTTTACTTTCCTGTAAATTTGGCCTCTCTCTTTTCTACAAAGTGAGCGACACCTTCTTTAAAATCCTCTGATCCAAAACTATCTAGCATTGCTTGCATAGAGCTCTCAAGATTCTCGCTGATCGTTTCTCCTTGTGCATTGTATATTTGCTCTTTCATGATCCTTAGCGATCTAGGGGAGACATTTTTAGCTAAATCTTTAGCGTACTCTAAAACAGCATCATCAAATTCTGATTCAGAGAAAGTTTTATTAACTATTCCCATCTGCTCAGCTTCTTCCGCTGTAAATTTTCTTGAAGAGAATAAAATATCATTTGCCCTTGCTATTCCAACTAACCTAGGAAGTATCCAACCGACACCCCATTCAGCTATTAGCCCTCTTTTTGAAAAAGCGCTTGAAAATACTGCTCCTTCTTTAGCAAACCTTATATCTGCGTAAAGAGCCATGATGAATCCGACTCCTGCTGCAGGACCATTTATAGCAGCAATAATGGGTTTAGGAACTGTAGGGAAGTAGCTAAACCCTCCATCAAAACCTTTGACTCCATTTGTAGCATAGTTTCTTTCTTCTGCTTCTAACTGAGATCCTTGGGACTCTCCTTGACTTGTCGCTGCAAGACCATCCATGTCAGCACCTGCACAAAAGCCTCTTCCAGCTCCAGTAACTATGATCACTTTCACTTCATCATCTTTAGCTGCATCGTCTAGTTTTTCTTTTAGACCAGCCCTGATTTCATCATTGACTGCGTTAAGTCTGTCAGGCCTATTTAATGTAACAATCGCTACACCTTCTTTTTTTTCTAATAAAACTGCATTATTCATATTTATCTCCTTTATTAAGCTGTAGAGCCTCCGTCTATCACTAAAGTATGACCATTTACAAAGGTCCCTGCTTGGGAAGCTAAAAATACAGCAGCTCCTCCTATTTCATCAGGTTCTCCAATTCTCCTTAGAGGGCAGCCAGCTGTTGATGCTTTAAGAATTTCAGGATTTTCCCATAACGCTCTTGCGAAGTCTGTTTTAAAGAGACCAGGCGCTATTGCATTGGTTCTTACGTTATGAGGTCCAAATTCTGCAGCTAAATTCTTAACCAACATGATATCTGCTGCTTTAGAAATATTGTAGGTACCAATCACCGTGCTTGATTGTAAGCCGCCTATAGAGGAAACAATAATTATGCTTCCATCTTTTCTTTCGGTCATTTCAGGAATAACCATTTGGCATAGCAGATGATTACTTTTGATGTTGTTGTTCATAACCTTATCAAAAGCTTCTTCAGGTATGTCCATCATGGAACCAAAGAAGGGATTAGTAGCTGCGTTACAAACCAATATATCGATCTTGCCTAATTGCGCTCGAGTTTCGTCAACTAGCATTTGAAGAGCTGTCTGATCAGAAATATTGCATGGAATAACTATTGCTCCTCCTTCTTCGCCCTCGCAAGCTTCATTAATTTCATTAGCAACTATTTCACAAGCATCTACTTTACGACTAGATACAACCACTTTTGCTCCATGTAGAGCCATCTGCATAGCAATTGATTTTCCAATCCCTTTTGAAGATCCAGTAATAATTGCCGTTTTTCCTTTTAAATCAAACATAAATTCTCCCTAGTAATAGCAAGCAGTCTACTCTAGATTCTTTCTAGAAAAAATACTTAAACGAACAAAAAGATTAGACTTTTGATAAAATTCTTTAATGATAAGAAAATCTATTTACTCTTTTCTGGTCATAGTTCTAATTTATTTTGGTTTTGCCTATCTCGTAGCTATAGGATCTATAGGAAATTATGAAGGACCTGGCAAGATTTCAATTTCATCCACTCCAGAGGAAGTTTTAAATAAAAGAACTCAACAACAACTTGATGATAAAAATAAAGTTGGTATTGATGATACTAAATTAATTTTATTTGGTGATTTGCATGTCCATACCACCTATTCATCAGACGCTTTTCTTTTCAGCCTTCCATTGATGGCTGGGGAGGGTACACATCCACCCGCAGATGCATGTGATTTTGCAAGATATTGTTCTTCCCTAGATTTTTGGTCTAACACTGATCATGCAGAAGATTTAACTCCTAAAGATTGGCAAGAAATAAAAGATACTGTCAGACAATGCAATCAGGTTAGTGGAGAGGGACAACAAGACACTATTGCTTTTTTAGGTTGGGAATGGACACAACAAGGTGGATATGGAATACCGCATTATGGTCATAAAAATATCATCTTGAAAGATTTAGAAGAAAATCAAATACCAGCAAGACCAATTGCTTCCCCTCAAGTAGGTTTTGCCAATATGCCTTTTCCTGCAAGATTCGGATTATCTTCCTTAAGACCTTTTGATGGAAGAGTTCAAGACTTAATGACTTATGCAAGAGATGGCCAAACAACTCCATGTGAACAGGGAGTATCCGTTCAAGATCTACCCAAAGACTGCAGAGAATACGCAGATAACCCAGGAGAACTTTTCGATAAATTAAATGAATGGGGGCATGAAGCGGTTGTTATTCCTCATGGGACTGCTTGGGGAGCATATACACCTCCCGAAAGTGATTGGCAAAAACAACTTACTGATGAATTTTACGACCCTAATTATCAAACATTAATTGAAGTTTATTCCGGTCATGGTAATTCTGAACTGTACAGAAATTGGAGAAGTGTTCTCTATGATGAAGACGGTGAAGCTATTTGCCCGAGTCCTTCTGATAATTACCTTCCAGCTTGCTGGCAAGCAGGAGTAATTATTCAAGAAAGGTGCTTAGAAGAAGGAGAGAGTGAAAGGGTATGTACTCAAAGAGCTAAGGAAGCTAGACGAAATTATGCAGATGCAGGTAATGCCGGACAGGCGACTGTTTTCAAGGAAGACCCCACCGAATGGCTGAACTCTAATCAGTGTCAGGATTGTTTTTTACCGGCTTTCAATATGAAACCTAAAGGTTCAGCTCAATACATTTTGGCATTAAGGAACTTTGATCCAAATGATACTGTTGAACGATTTAAGTTCGGATTTATTGGTTCAAGCGATACACATTCTGCTAGACCTGGAAATGGATATAAGGATATTAATAGAATTGACTTTACTGATGCAGCAGGTCCAACAGAGCCAGCAGGGTTTAGTTTATTTGGTTTCAATGAAGGAGAAGGTGTTTATGCAAAATCTACCGCTAAAAATTATACACCTGAGTCAATGCCCCCCGGCCCACCTGAAGCTGACAGGATCATGTCTTACTTCTATACGGGAGGATTAATAGCAACGCATTCTGTAGATAAGTCTCGAGACTCAATATGGCGCTCAATCAAAAATAAAGAAGTTTACGCAACAAGTGGACCAAGAATTCTTTTATGGTTTGATCTAGTTAATTCAGAAGAAGGGATTTTACCTATGGGTTCTGAAACAGAACTAAAGAAAAATCCTAGATTCATTGTTAGAGCACTAGGTTCCTTAGAACAGAAACCTGGTTGTCCTGACTACGCAGTTAATGCTCTCGGAAAAGAAAGAACTAAACTTCTATGTAAAAATGAATGCTACAACCCATCTGATACTAGAAGGACAATCGATAAGATTGAGATTATCAAAATTATTCCGCAACAATACAAAAATGAAAAACTTGATGACCTTATATTAGATCCTTGGAAAAGTTTTGAATGCACCGGATCTGAAGAGTGTTTAATTACATTTACTGACACTAGCTTTGAAGAACAACAGAGAGACGCTCTTTATTATGTTAGAGCTATTGAAAAAGAATCAAAAGCTGTGAATGCTGGAAATTTAAGGTGTGAAACAGATGCTTTTGGTCAATGCAAAGAAGTGAATCTTTGTTACGGTAGTCCTTTACAAAATCTTAGAGAAGAGGATTGTTTAGAAGATACGCAAGAGCGTGCATGGTCCTCTCCGATCTTTGTTGATTTCAGAGAGGACTATTAGTCTTATTTGCCTTTCCAGTTAGGTGCTCTTTTTTCAGCAAAAGCTACTGGACCTTCTATAAAGTCTTCACTTTTATATAAAGCTTGCACAGCAGGATAATTATTATTTTGCATAGATTTTTCAAGATCAGACTCATCTAAATTCTTATAAGCCACTTCCTTAGTAGCTCTAATAGACATAGGTGAGCATGCCTCTATTTCTGAAGCCCATCTTCTAGCAGCATCCATTAGCTCAGCTTGAGGAACAACCTCATTAACAAACCCCAATTCTTTAGCTTCTTCAGCTCCTACATGACGACCAGTCAACATCATGCCCATCGCATTTTTCATACCTATTTGTCTTGGTAATCTTTGAAGACCACCTGCAAGAGCAGCTAATCCAACTTTAGGTTCAGGTAATGCAAATCTTGCATTATCAGAAGCGATAATCAAATCGCATGCTAATGCAATCTCAAATCCTCCACCCATAGCGACACCATTAACAGCTGCAATAATCGGTTTATTTAGATTAAAACGACTAGTAAGTCCTGCAAAACCAGATTCCGCCATACCTATACTTCTATCTCCTCCAGCCGCTTGATACTTTAAATCATTACCAGCAGAAAAAGCTCTATCACCAGAACCAGTAACTATACCTACCCAAAGATCTTCATCTTTAGCAAATTCATTCCACACTTCATCAAATTCAAGATGTGATGGTGGATGCAAAGAATTCATTACGTCAGGCCTATTGATAGTGACCTCTAAAATATGTCCGTTGATCTCAGTTGTTAAAAATTCATAATCAGTTTTCATTTAAGTCTCCTTATTAATATAGAAAGGATAACAGTCATTCTTTATAAGTTAAATAGGGTAAGATTATGAAATGGATTCAAACTTAACACTTGGAATACTTTTAACGGATCATGTGGTTCCTAAGTTACTTAAAAAACATGGCGATCAAGATGAATTTTATGAGTATATCTTTAATAAAGTTGATCCTAGTATTAATTTAAAGGTCTACGATGTTGTAATTGATGACTATCCAAATGATATTGATGAGTGTGATGGCTATATTATTACCGGCAGTAAGCTTAGCACTTATGATGATGTTGATTGGATTAAACGCTTAGAAGAATACATCAGATTATTAGACGTTTCTAAAAAAAATCTTTTAGGTGTATGTTTTGGTCATCAATTAATAGCTCAAGCCTTAGGAGGTAAAGTTGAAAAGGCTAAAGTTGGCTGGACTTTGGGCATCCAAGCTTATAATTTTTTATCTAAGTTTCCATGGGTAAAAAATCACAATGAGTCAGTAAGATTAATTCATTCTCATCAGGACCAAGTAACTGAATTGCCTACTAAGGCTGAATTAATAGCAAAGAACGATACTGTTCCCATTGCAATGTTTAGAATTGGTGATCATATTATGTCTATGCAAGGTCATCCTGAATTTTCAGAAGAATATGCTCATGATGTCGCTAATATGAGAAAAGAAATATTAGGAGAAAAAATTTTTAGTAAAGCGAGCCAAAGCTTAATGCAAAAAGATTCAGATAGATTAGAAGTTACCCAGTGGTGGGTAGATTTTTTTAACAAGGATTAACCCTCAATCGTAATCCTCTCCATTCTTCTTAACTCTGGCCAATAATCATTTACTGGCTTGTGAAGAACTGATCTATTGTCCCAAAAAGCAATTGAATTTTGCTCCCAATTAAATCTACACACAAATTTATCTTTTTGAATATGATCGAATAAAAATTCAAGCAAATCTTTAGATTCACTAGAATCCATATTTTCTATGTGCGAAGTAAATAACCTATTAACGTATAAAACTTTTTTATTAGTAATAGGGTGAATTTTTACCACTGGATGTGAAATAGGGGGGTTCTCTATAAGAGCACCAGCCAATCTTTCTCTGCCACCTTCTTCCGCTAAACTTTCCTGAAATCCATGCTCGAAACTATGAATTGCGTTTAATCCTAATAATTTATCTTGCATTTCTTTATCAAGATCAGAAAAAGCTGCCGACAAGCTAGCAAATAAAGTATCACCCCCAGTTTCTGGAATAACTCTTCCTATTAAAATGCTACCTAGAGGAGGGCTTGCTTTAAAGGTCATGTCCGTATGCCACTCTTCAATTTTAGAAGGGTTTTCACGATCATTTTCCAGGATAGTTATTTCAGGAAAACCTTCTACTGTTGGGTATGCTGGATGAGTCTGTAAGTTTCCAAAAAAAGAAGCAAATCTCTTATGATCTCTTGGACTTATGTTTTGATTTCTGAAGAAAAGAACTTCATTTTCAGCTAAACAAGAAAGTAATCCAATTGATGTTTTTTCAGAAATATTAGATAGATTAATATCTTCTATATAAGCACCCAGTTCATCGTCTTTTTTAATTACTTTAAACATAATTTAGGTTAGGTTATCAGAAACAGACAATAATTTATAAATATGAACATTGTTTTAACAAGACACGCTAAATCTAGCTGGGATAATTTGAATCTTACTGATCATGACCGCCCTTTGAATAGAAGAGGAAGGGAAGATGCAGAGCTTGTAGCTAAATATCTGGCTACTTATGAATATACATATAAAACTATATTGTGTAGCACATCAAAGAGAACATCTGAGACGCTAGAGATTTTCTTAAACTATATCCACAAAGTAGATCAAATTAATTACCTATCTAACTTATATCATGCTTCAGCAGAGACTATAAGAAAGGAAATTACTACTTTAGACACAGATGGAACATATATGCTTTTAGGGCATAACCCTGGTATAGAAGACTTCTTAAGAAATCTCCATAAAGATACTTCTTTGAAAGTCCCCACATGCTCAATAGCTTTATTATCTAACCAAAATAATTACCTACGGTTAAATAAATTAATTACTCCAAAGGAATTAAAGTCACAATAAGACTCTTTACAATGTCACACAAATGTCATATAAAAGACACATATGTGACAATTATGTGACATATAAGGAGTAAACATGAAATTAATCGTCAAAATAATTAGTTTAAGTCTAATAATGATTTCTTCTTATACATATTCGGAGTCCAATCACGGATCTCTTTTCTCATTTACAGAAAATATGCTAGAAATCGAAGGATCTGCTCCTAATATAATATTTTCAAGCAATGATGAGATAGGTGAATTATGCTCAGATGAAATGATTGCTTGCTTTAGGTCCGATAAACCTTCAAATATATATATTCAAGCTGGACTCGGCGAAGACTTGATTAATGCTACATTAGTTGGTCTTATGTCTGATTATTTACAATTTAATGAAAATAAAAATATAGATTATTTAAAGAGTTGTAATGTTCAAGTAGACTATCTTTTAAGCTCATTTAAGGTAAATAAAGCCAAGATTTATAAAGCTACTGCTTGTGGAAGGAAAACTATTTCACATAAAGAGATGGAAATTCTTCTAGCATCAAAATAAATTTCTTAGGGAGAAAAAAAGAGGGACTTGATCCCTCTTTTTTTTCAAATTAGAAACTTAACATTCACAAGTTTGTAATCCTATAAGTTTAAGATTTGCACCATATATAGTTTTAAAATTTCTTAAAACCACAATATGTTGTAGATTTATGATAAATTTAGATAACAAATGCTCTCATTTTAAAACCATTTGGCTCAGCGATATACACCTAGGAACAAAAGGTTGCCAAGCTGAAAAACTATTAGATTTCCTGTACGAATATTCTTGCGATAAACTTTATTTGGTAGGGGACATAATTGATGGATGGAGATTAAGCCAAAATTTTTACTGGCCTCAATCTCACTCCAATATTGTAAGAAGATTGCTTTCCTTTTCAAAACAAGGAACAGAGATCATTTTTATTACTGGAAATCATGATGAATTTCTTAGATCCTTCTCTCCTTTGAATTTAGGAAACATAAAAATACTTGATGAGGATGTGCATAACGCTGAAGACGGTCGAGAAATCCTCATAATTCACGGTGATGAATATGATGTTGTAACAAAATATAGCAGATGGCTTGCAGTTTTAGGATCTATTGGTTATGAAATACTTATGACTTTCAATCGCTTGTGGAATGCACTTAGAAAAATATTAGGCTATAAGAATTATTGGTCCCTCTCTGCCTTTGTTAAACATAAAGTCAAATCAGCGGTTAATTTTATAAGCGATTTTGAAGAGACACTTGCACTAGCTTGCAAGAAGAAAGGATACCAAGGGGTCATCTCAGGTCACATTCACCATGCAGAAATAAGAAAAATCCAAGGAATAGATTATATGAATTGTGGTGATTGGGTTGAGTCCTGTACAGCACTAGTAGAAAACGAGGATGGTATCATCGAAATAATTCAATATGGAGAATTAACAAATAAAAATATTCTCGATATAGCCAATAAAGTTGCATGAAGATTGTAATTGTTACAGATGCGTGGTTTCCTCAGGTAAATGGTGTTGTAACAACATTAAATTTTCTTAAAAAAGAATTGGAAAAACAAAATTATCAAGTAGATATTATCCATCCCGGTCTATTTAGAACCTCTTCATTTTCTATTTATCCTGAAATTTCATTAGCGATGAACCCTTGGAAAGTAAAAAACTATATAAATGAAGATATGGACTATTTACATATTGCAACAGAAGGTCCTTTGGGTTTGTTTGCAAGAAATTTTGCAATTCGAAATAATATTGAATTTACTACAGCAATACATACTAAATTTCCTGAATACCTAAAAAAGATTCTCTTTATTCCATTGTCCTTAACTTATGGATATTTGAAATGGTTTCACGGACCAACACACAAAACACTAGTAAATACTAATTCACAGATTGAAGAACTTTCTTCAATAGGATTTAAAAATTTAGTTTTGTGGAGTAGAGCGATTGATAGAAATATTTTTTATCCTCGAAAAAAGTTATCTAACAAGGATTATTTGTTATATGTGGGTAGAATCTCGAAAGAAAAAAATCTTGAAGATTTTTTAAACCTAGACACAATTAAACAAAAAATTGTGGTTGGATCTGGCCCTATGCTCAATGAATATAAAAAGAATTATAGAACTGTAGAGTTTGTGGGTCCTAAATTTGAAAACGAACTTGCGCAATATTATTCTGACGCCTCTGTTTTTGTTTTTCCATCCAAGACAGATACATATGGAATAGTTATGATTGAGGCATTGGCTTGTGGAACACCTGTAGCTGCATATCCTGTAACAGGACCAAAGGATATCATCATTAATGAGATTAACGGATACCTCCATCACGATCTACTTACGGCTGTTTCACTTGCTGAGAATATAAATTCTAAATTTTGCGAAGAGTCAATCGAATCCTTGTCCTGGAGCAATGTAGCAAATACTTTTTTGGGAACTTTGATTCCAGCAAGACCTAAGCTCATTAATACTTAAATTTTTTTACTTCATGCAAAGTGATTAATTAGCTAAAATTGAAGTTCATTATGAATACAAAGAAGGGAATAACTTTTGGTGCATTTGACTTATTTCATGCAGGTCACATTCTCATGTTACAAGAAGCTAGAACCGTATGTGATTATTTGATAGTTTGCATACAAACCGATCCGAGCATTGACAGAAAATCTAAAAATGCTCCAGTTCAGTCAATAGTAGAAAGACAAATTCAGGTTACAGCTTGTAAATATGTTGATGAAGTTCTCATTTATGACACTGAATCAGATCTGCTAGAAATTCTAGACACTGTTGAATGGGATGTCAGAATCTTAGGTGATGAATATCAGGATAAAGACTTTACTGGTCGAGAAAAATACCTTGAAAAATGCTATTTTAATAAGCGACCTCATACTTTTTCCAGTTCTGAATTGAGAAAAAGAGTAGCTGATAAACACTTCAAAGCAAATTAAGTCACAGAAAATTAATAAATAATTTTCATATCTGTCACTTTGTGACATTATAATTGATGTATGGCAAAACACATTTTAGTTGTTGAAGACGAACCTGATCTAAGAACTACTCTTGAATTTAATTTAAAGTCTGAAGGATATAAAGTTAAATCTGCTGCGGATGGTGAAGCCGCAATTACTGAAATAGGAAAAAAAGTACCTGATCTTGTGCTTCTTGATTTAATGCTACCTGATATGTCGGGACTTGAAGTTTGTAAAAAAATTAGAAATGAGTCTTTCAGCAATCAAGTCTTTATCATCATGTTGACTGCAAAGGGAGAAGAAGTAGATAGAGTTGTGGGATTTGAACTAGGTGCCGATGACTATGTAGTCAAACCTTTTAGTGTTAGAGAGCTTATGTTACGAATTTCATCAATCTTAAAAAGAGGATCAGAAACAAATACTAGCAAAGAACAAATTTCTATTGGTGATGTTGAAATTAATTTAGCTTCACATAGAGTTTTTATAAGTGGTCTTGAAATTGAACTTACTGCAAAAGAATTTGAATTACTCAAATACCTGGCGGAACGCAATGGAAGAATTCAAACCAGAGAGGTATTACTGGAACAAGTATGGGGTTATAACAATTCAGTAACGACTAGGACTGTGGACACTCATATTAAAAGACTTAGATCTAAAATCGGTGATGTTGGATCAAAAATAGAAACTGTAAGAGGTGTAGGTTATCGCTTTAATTACGTCGTATAATCTATGAATGGATATTAGATGGAGGATCTTCTGGTCTACTTTTCTGCTTACATCGATGACTGTTCTCAGTCTAGGATATTTACTCTTAGAAAGAACAGGTGATTATTTATTAGAACAATTAGACTCGGAGCTAACTTCTGAAGCGAAAGGTGCAATTTTTATACTTTCTAATCCAGAGTATGAAATTACCAGTTACCAAACACTTTCACGACAACTCTCAGATGCATATGGCTTTAGAGTTTCTCTCATCAAATCAAACGGTGAAGTTGTAGGCGACTCAGATGTCGAAGAGGAAGATCTTAAGAAACTGGACAATCACTACAATAGACCCGAAATTCAAGCAGCTATTTATAATAATATTGGAAAAGCAACTCGTTATAGTAATACCTTAAAAACAGATATGAGGTATCTCGCTTTAGCATCAAATAAAGCAGGAGAAATAAGCTTTGTTCGATTCGCCGTTCCATTATCTGAAATAGATGCCACATTACTGGTTCTGCAAAATTCTGTATATGGATTTTTGTTCGTATCCTTATTAATTGCTGTACTTTTAAGTTATTTATTGTCTAGATTTCTAACTCTTGAGTATATTGAATTAATATCAAGTGCCAGAAAATTAGCTAAGACAAGTGGTATGAAGGGATCGAAAAGAGCTGCGGTAGAGCAGATAAGTTCTAATTTAATTGAAATTCAAGGGGCACTTAAAGAGGAATTCACTGCTATTGCCAATGAAAGAAATCAGTTTGGGAATGCTCTTGAAGAAATGGGACAGGGTGTAATTTCGATTAACAAAAATGGAATAATAGAATTAACCAACCCAGCTGCCAGTAAACTGTTAGGTGTAGATAACCTGTCTGCAGGAGATTCTTTTATGGAAAAGGTGTCAATATCTGGATTACAAGACCTAATAAAAGAAACTTCTTCTTCAGAGCCTGGGTTAGATGAGATCGAAATACACCAACCTTTTTATCGAGCTTTTATTGCTAGTGCTAGCTTTAATCCCGATACAGAAGAGTCGTTACTCGTATTTTCAGATATTACTAGAATAAAAAAACTAGAATCTGCGAGAAGTGACTTTATCGGTAATGTTTCTCATGAACTAAGAACACCTATTTCAGTGCTTCTAGCCTCTTCAGAAACTATTCTTAATGCAGATATAAAAAAGGAAAAAGATCTAAAACATTTTGTCAAAGCTATACACCGAAATGCTGAGAGACTTAAAAGCTTAGTAGATGATCTTCTGCACTTATCGCGCATAGAGGGTGGCAGTCTTAACATGACTATCGAGAAGATAAATCTTGATTACATAGTCAAATCAATCATATTGAATCTAGAGCAAGAAGCTCTTAAGAAGGGTATAAAAATCGAACCTCTGGTTGATAAAAGAATTGAAGTATTATCGGACTTCATTTCTTTAGATATAATTATTTCTAATTATTTAAATAACGCTATAGCTTATTCTCCGAGCAATTCAAAAATCTTAATTACTGCAGAAGATGCAGGTGGAAAAATAAGGTTATCTGTTAAGGATGAGGGAGAGGGTATTCCTGAAAAATATAAAGATAAAGTTTTTCAAAGATTTTTCAGAGTTGACAAAGGAAGGTCCCTGAACCAGGGTGGTACTGGGCTTGGGTTATCAATAGTCAAAAACCTAGCTTCAACTCTTTCCTGTCCATTTGGAGTTGAAAATCTAGAGCCCAATGGATCAAGTTTTTGGATAGAGCTAAATAAATCAACTTAAATTTTCGTTAAGATATTCATAAGCCAGGGCGTCACAAATTCCCCAATCTATTGCGAAAAGCTTATTTATATTAGAGTGTTCTAAAATAAAAGAAAAAATATCTGCAGCTGGAACTATTACATCTGCTCTATCTTCTGCAAGACCATAAAGATTTATTCGATCAACAACTGGCATCTTAGATAAATTGATTCTGATCTTTTCAAATTTCTCTCGTTCTAAAGGATTGTATTTATCTATTTCAAGAATCTTAAAAATTCTCCTTATATTGCCACCGATACCCACTAAAGCGTCTGCATTATTTTCTTTAAGTAAATTTAAAAAGGCTTTTAACTTTTCCCATTCTTTTATGCTATCTTTACCCTTCATTATTCTCACAGCACCGAGATCAAATGATTCATACAACTCTTTGGAGGCATTGAGCATATAAATTTCTGTACTGCCTCCCCCAACATCAACATAGATTGGTTTATTCAGGTTTTCAATTTTTCTTGTATTCGCATTTCTTAGGCAATAGGCTTCTTGTTTACCACTTAATATACTAACGGATGTTTGACAGGCTTCTTCAATCTTGCTGCATATTTCACTTCCATTTAGTGCATTCCTGGTGGCCGATGTTGCACAGATTCCGGCCCATTTTATATTCCTTTTTTGTACTTTCTTAGAAAGTTTTTTAAGCTCCTCAATAATTCTTTTTTCTGATTTTTCTGAAATCCTATTTGTTTCAAATACATCTTGACCCAGCCTAAGATCAATTCTTTTAAAGGTATCTAACTCTAATGGGTACAGTTTTTTTGATCTTCTAATCCTAAATTGTTTGAACTTAATTGCATTTGATCCAATATCTACGGCAGCAATACGCTGGAAAGTTTTCTTTGATTTCAATTGGATTGATTTTGTATTAGTTTTTGTAACAATTTCAACTGCTGATATGTGAGACCAGTAAATTCAACACCTTTATGTTCTATTTTGTAGTTATTTATACCTACATCCCATGTTTTGGGTTTGCTTAGTTTTTTTCCTTCATAGTCAATCTCATTTAAGAGATACCTTAAGGCTGTTAAGCGAGCAACCATTTTATTATTTGCATTAATTACAATCCAAGGACTTTGTTCATAGGATGTATTTGAGAACATTTGTTCTTTAAAAAAAGAGAATATCTCCCATTTGTCTGCCATTCTTAAATCATTAGGACTCAGTTTCCAGAGTTTCAAAGGATCATTTTGCCTTTGTTTGATTCGTTTGCTTTGTTGTCTTTTTTCAATGGATAAATAGAACTTAATCAAAATAAGGTCTTCTTCAATATATGATTTTTCCCATCTTACGACTTTGTTCATAAAATGGGTATATTGCCTTTTAGAGCAATAACCCATAGTTATCTCGACAGTGGCCCTTGTGTACCAAGACCTATCAAAAAAAACTATTTCCCCTTTTTTTGGCATGTGTTTTTCATATCGTTTGAACCATTTTTTTGATTCATTTGGAGTTGGTATTCCTAAATGCACATACCTAAAATGATCAGGTATAAGATGTCTTGCTAGTAGATTGATTGTGTCAGTTTTTCCAGCGGTGTCTCTTCCTTCAAAAACAACAGCGATTTTTTTTTCTTCTTTAATTGCCCAATTTTGAAGCTTCAGAAACTCAATTTGCAGGCTTCTTTTTTCTTTTCTATAAATGTCAGAATTTAGTCTGTCATATTCGGAAACGTCGTAGTTGATCATAATAAAATTGTGTGAATATTAAAGTAGGGTATGTAATAAATAAAGGTGATAAGTTAGATTTCACATAATATAATTTGACACTAATAAATTTCTGGAGTGTGATGCCACTAAATGATAATTGAATTCGCTCTTCCAATTTTAATTCTTACAGCCCTAGCCGGCTTGATAATGGCCTGGGGAATTGGTGCAAATGATGTTGCTAACGCAATGGGAACATCTGTAGGATCCGGCGCTATTACCCTTTCGACCGCTATCTTAATAGCCTGTATATTTGAATTCTCAGGAGCCTTTTTAGCTGGTGGAGAAGTAACCTCTACGGTTAGAAAAGGTATTCTAGATCCCTTATTATTTCAAGATAATCCTGACCTGTTTGTGTTTGGAATGATATCAGCACTGCTAGCTGCTGGAACATGGCTTGTGGTTGCTACCTATTTTGGATGGCCTGTTTCAACTACCCACACCATAGTAGGAGGTATAGTCGGTTTTGGAATATTGGGATTATCATTTTCGGCAATAGATTGGGACACGATGTCAGATATAGCTTTAAGCTGGCTTCTCTCTCCCCTTATATCGGGGACTATATCTTTCTTCATATATCTATCTATAGACAAATTAATTTTAAGAAATAACAACCCAATTCAAATGGCACAAAGATATGGCCCAATATATCTTTTCTTTGTTGCCTTTATTGTCAGTATGGTGACTTTTACCAAAGGACTTAAGCATATTGGTCTAGGTTTAGATTACACAGATAGCATAATCTATTCATTTATCTTTGGTTTATTTATAACTTTCTTAGGCTTTGTATTTTTATCAAGACTAAGAAATAGTTCTATAGATCAAATTTTCGGAATACTGATGGTATTCACAGCCTGCGTTATGGCGTTTGCCCACGGTTCTAATGACACTGCTAATGCGGTTGGGCCCGTAGCGGCAGTATTCTCAACTGTTATGAATGAAGGTGTATCTAAGGAAGCGGCAGTATCAGCTTGGCTTCTACTTGGAGGAGGAGTGGGGATAGTTCTTGGTCTGGCTATGTGGGGTTATAGAGTTATTCAAACTATAGGAAAAGAAATTACTAAACTAACCCCTACGAGTGGTTTTGCTGCAGAACTAGCGGCTGCTACTACGGTTGTTATCGCATCCGGTAATGCCATGCCCATTTCAACGACGCATACATTAGTCGGGGCGGTCTTTGGTGTTGGCTTAGCGATGTCTATTAAAGACTTAGATTTCAAAGTAGTTGGCAAGATAGTAGCCTCTTGGTTGACTACTGTTCCAGCAGGAGCAATTCTCTCAATGATTTTTCTAACACTATTTAGGTACTTATTCCAGATCTAATCGTAACCAAATTGTCACAAAGTGACATCATAATTGTCACCAATATTTCAGACAATACAAATTACTATTATGGAGTAATTTATGAAACGTCTGAGTTTTTTGTCGATTTTTTCTTTATCTCTTTCCCTTTTTGTACCCAACTTCGCATTTGCAGACGAAGATTCGTCGCAAGCCGATGAAGAAGTTGTAGTTGTAGGCTCCCTTGCTAGCTTAAGAAGTGCCCTCAACAAAAAAAGGGATTCTGATAAAAATGTTGGTGTCATTGATTCTGATGCCTTAGGAAATTTTGCCGACATTAACGTAGCTGAGTCCTTGAGGAGAATTTCTGGTATATCAGTTGAAAATGATCAAGGTGAAGGAAGATACGTAACTGTAAGAGGAATGAATGCTGATTTAAACGCTATGACTATAAATGGTGTCAGTACAGCTTCTCCTGAAGATAGAAGAGGAGTGATTTTAGATGGTGTTCCTACAGATCTTTTAGAATCTATGACAGTTTATAAGACACTTACTCCGAACTTAGATGCAGATACAATTGGAGGGGCTATAGATTTAGAAACAATTTCAGCATTTTCTTATGGACCTAATTTTACAAAATTTAAAGCTGAAACTTCTAGAAATGATCTTACCAAAGATAGCAGTAATCCTAAATTATCAGGCACATATACTACAGTTATTCCTCAAGAGAATGGAGATTTGGGAATTGCATTTGTCATCAGCTCTCAAGAAAGACATATCATGGCAGATAACAATGAAACTGGCGGATGGGGATCTAATTATGTCAATGATGACTATGAAATGCGTTACTACGATCTCACAAGAGAAAGAGATGGGATAGTTCTGAATCTAGATTACGTCTCAAATTCAGGAAGTAAAACTTATTTACATGCTTTCCATAATGAATATGTAGATACTGAATATAGAGCAAAGTGGGAAGTTAGAGATGTAATGGAAGAGTACACACCAACTATATCTGGAACTGTAGCGACTTATGGGGCTTCTAGAATGGATACTGAAGGGAAAAATAGAACTGAAATTAGATCTATCGATAATTTAGCCATTGGTCATGAGACACAACTTGCAAATGGAAGCTTTTTAGAAGTTCAAGTATTTAGATCTGAAGCAGAACAGGATGATACGGATAGATATAATTTGATATTTAGAAGTAAAGAGAAAGATGGTGTTACTACTTTAGATACTGCCAATCCTCAAAAACCAGTTTTAGGACTCCCTTCTGAATTTTATGATGCCTCTACATTCCCAGGAAAGGCAGCAGAGCAAGAATATGCCCTTACTGAGGACGAAGAACAGGGCTTCAAAATTGATTACACCTACATGATCGGTGAAACAGTTGTCCAGACTGGACTAAAGTATAGACAAAGAGAAAAGATAAATAATTATCAATTCTGTGAGTATAAGATGCCAAAGGATACTACATTGGGAGATTATGATTATCAAACAATAGGAAATTATTTAGCAAACACACACGGACCTGCTCCAACTTTTGAACAAGTTAAATCAATAGTAACAAATAATACTTCTGGAACAGTTACTTTCTCAGACGGTACTACCTGTCCTGGACCAGGTACTTACTTTAGAGGTATGGGTGGTGATGAAGAAGAAGAATCTATCCCAGCAGACTGGACAACAGAAGAAGACATCCTAGCCTTATATTTTATGGGTACGACTTTGTATGAAAACTCCACTTGGGTTTATGGCATAAGATTTGAAGATACTGAAACTACTTACAAAGGTAAAAACTGGAATGATACTTATCTTGGAGATAATGAATTTGAAAATAACTACACCTTTGCAGCACCCTCTTTAAATATTAAATATGATATCTCAGATGATATGGTTCTTAGATTTGGTGCATTTAGATCACTTGTAAGACCTGGGTTTAAAGAATCAAGAGCTGGTGCAATTATCAATGTTGACGATAATGAAATAGAGGGTGGAAATCCGAATTTAGATCCTACCAAAGCCACTAATATCGATATTTCTTTTGAATACTATATTGATGAGAATACTTTTTTTGGAGTGGGTGCTTTCTATAAAAAAATAGAAGATGCAATCGTAGAAGTTGAATCTCAAGACTTCAGCATGAGAGGATCAACATGGGATATAGCTGAAACTTATATCAATGCAGATGATAGCAGCATCAATGGTTTAGAGTTTTCCTATCAAACAGCTTTTGATAACGGCTTTATTTTAGTTGCAAATTACACATATGCAGACGGAGAAACTGACTTACCTGCTGATGCTGCTGCAGGACAAAGGACTATCCCTTACTTTAAACAAGTAGAAAATACGTGGAATGTTTCTCTTGGGTATGACGAAGGTCCATGGGATATTAGATTGGCCGCAACATACAGAGATAATTATCTTGATGAAGTAGGGTCTAAGCCTCTTAATGATCGTTATACAGATGATCATATGCAATTAGATTTAACAGCAAAATATAAAGTTAATGATTCTCTAAGACTAACGTTTGAAGCTATTAATTTGAATGATGAACCTGAGTACTATTACTTTGGTAATCCCTCAAGACTTTCTCAATATGATGAGTATGGAGCTACTTATGGAGTCGGATTTAGGTACATCTTGAATCAATAGACAACTTTCTCTAACATGAAACTCCTCAAAGAGAGGAGTTTCAGTTTTTAAGTCTTAAATAACAAAAACCTTAATATGAAAAATACAATTTATTTACTTTTCTTCTTATCATTTACTGTAAGTGCCACTATCGAAGATCATAAAATTTATCCAATTTATGAAACTGAAGCAGTAAAAACATCGGGTGATGCTGCAGATGACCCTGCATTTTGGTTAAACAAAAAAAATCCTGAAAAAAGTATAGTTTTGGGAACTGATAAAAAATCAGGTATTTATACTTACGACTTATCAGGTAAAACATTAGATTATTTTCCGATGGGACGGATTAATAATATTGATTTAAGAAACGATTACTTAATTCAAAATAGGACAGTCTCATTATTAGCTGGTACTAATCGAGACTTCAATAGAATAGATTTTCTGTTGATAGGATCAAATGGTAATGTTGCTGAGTATTTAGATAATTCTTTTCAGACTGAACTAACCTCTGTTTATGGTCTCTGTATGTTTAAAGATACAGATAATTCCAAAACTTTTGTATTTGTAACTGATGAAGAAAGTTTAGCAATATACCAATACGAAATTCAGACTTATACACCAATCTCAGCAAAATTGGTCAGAACAATACCTACTCAATCTGTATCTGAGGGCTGTGTAGTGGATGATGATTTGAAAATACTTTATTTTTCTCAAGAAGATGAAAAATCTGGAATTTTCAAGACTACTGCATTGCCAGAAGATGGAAATATTGAAACGATAGATTTACTTAAACCATCAGGAAATATAACTGGTGATTCCGAAGGGCTGGCTTTAGTTAAATTACCCGATCAAACATTACTAATTTCATCCTCACAAGATTCTAATGAGTATCTAATTTATACAACCGGCACAGATGATCAGTACCTTGGTAAATTTACTATTGAAGCATCAACAATCGATGGAACAAGTGAAACAGATGGTATAGAGGCTTATTACGGGCCACTTAGCCCTCAATTTCCTTTAGGAATTTTTATAGCGCAAGATGATGTAAATCTTGATCAATACGGTGAACCAATAAATCAAAATTTCAAATTTTCTTCCCTGAAAGATGCTATAGATCCATTTATTAAATAGATAATAAAAGTAATAACCTTAACTCAAAAATAAGGTTAAAATTGTGTAAAAATTGAGCAGAAAAAATGTGTGGAAGATTTACACTTAGAAACTTAGATGATCTCAAAGCTAGATATGGAGAAACAGATTTTAGGCCTAGTTATAATGTCGCTCCGAGTCAAAAAATATTAGCACTAACTGATAAATTTCAAACAATGGAATGGGGATTCTCGCCTTATTGGGCTGAAAAGCCATTCAATTTGATAAATGCAAGATTAGAAACACTTTTTGAGAAACCTTCCTTTACTAATTCTAATAGATGTCTTATCCCTGCAGATGGCTGGTATGAGTGGAAGCAAGAAGACGAAGTCAAAACACCATATTTTCATCATTTAAATGGAGATATATTTTTCTTTGGTGGAGTCTTTGGAGGATACAGAGGGAAGGTGGGATGTGCTATCGTCACTACAGATGCAGTCGAGTCCTTAAAAAATATTCATGAGCGAATGCCTTTGATTATTTCAAGACAACACTTTCAGGATTGGTTAAACGGAGACAATATTGACTGTTCAGATATTTTTTCTTCAAAAGCAATCATCAATCATCCTGTTTCGACACATGTAAATAATCCATTCAACGATGATCCCAAGTGTGTATTCCCCGCTAGTTAATTATATCGCCTGCCTTTTAGTGTAAGAATGAATAAAATATTATTAAAGAAATTATTGGCTGAATTTGTGGGGACATGTTTTCTTGTAATGATTGTCGTTGGTTCTGGGATAATGGCTCAGAGCTTATCAACTGATCAGTTAAGTATTCTTCTAGCAAATACCATAGCAACTGGAGCAGGACTGACTGCATTAATTTGGATATTCATCTCAATTTCAGGAGCTCACTTCAATCCTGCGGTCAGTTTAATAATGTTTTTAAAGAAAGAGTTAACATTTAAGGAGTTTTCTTGTTTCAGTTGCGCCCAGTTTGTCGGAGGATTTTTTGGTGTAATTATAAGTAATATTATGTTTGGCATGGATCCAGTGCAGATTTCAGAAAACTCAAGAAGTGGATTGAATATATATTTTAGTGAATTGGTAGCTACATTTGGTCTTATCATTACCATTCTCGGTGTAAGAAAATTAAGTACTCTTGCCATTGCACCAGCAGTAGGGTTATATATCTCAGCAGGTTATTGGTTTACATCTTCAACTTCCTTTGCAAATCCTGCAGTAACTTTTGCCAGAGGATTCAGCGATACCTTTACTGGTATCCATCCAGAGTTTATTTTATCTTTCATAATCTTTCAGATTATTGGTGCTTGTTTAGCAATGCTTTTTATGAGTTATGTGCAGAATGATGAAATTAAATAAACCTAGATAAGCACTTTTAAACACTGAATAGAATTAAATTTAGCATTCTAAATTTATATATCTTAACGAACAGCATCTAGGTTCATGGTACTTTGCCTTTTAATTAAATAATTTTTTTATAAGACACAATCATTTCACATTCTAGAAAAGTAATTGTCAAATCGCTCAGGCCTAATACCCAGACTTAATTAGGAGGAGTTCATAATGCTATTACGCTTTTTATCTATATTCAGTTTGTTTTTAATTGTTTCTTGTGGAGGAGGTGGTGATACCTCAATAGATTCTCCAGGAGAACTTGGTCAGGTTTCAGCACCAACTGCTGCTGACCAACAAGTTGTAGTTGGTGGTTCTGTACTGACGGGAACTTGTCCTAGCTCATCAAACATTGATGTTGACGACAGTATTGGTGGTAACACTGTCTGTGCAATATCAGGCACCATAACTGGTGATCTTACGTTAACTGATGATGTAATTTATAGATTAAGCGGCACAGTTAATGTGGGTGCCGACATGGGAGGAGATGGAACAAAAGCTGGAGGTTCAGCTGGTGTTTTGAACATTCCTGCGGGAGTAACCATTGTTTCAAAAACTTCTGCTGATTATCTTGTTGTTCAGAGAGGTTCGAAGATTGAAGCTAAAGGAACAGCATCAAAACCAATTGTCTTCACTCACTCTTCTGTTTTAGATGGTTCACTTACAAATCCAGATACAGCTAGTGGTCTCTGGGGTGGATTGGTTATCTTAGGTAAGGCACCTATTAATAAATGTTCTAATGATGTTCGAGGTACCGCAAGTTGTGAAAAACTCGTTGAAGGAGCAACAGATGCTCTGATGGGTGGAGCAACTCCAAATGATAATTCAGGAACATTAAGATTTGTTAGGGTTGAATATGCTGGTTATGAAATATTTCCAGGTAACGAATTAAATGGAATCACTTTTGGTGGTGTAGGTTCAGGAACTACCGTTGATTATGTTCAAGTTCACAATAATCAGGATGATTGTGTTGAGTTTTTTGGCGGCACTGTAAACGTTACTCATTTGGTTTGTACAGGTGCTGGAGACGATAACCTTGATATTGATTGGGGTTATACAGGCAAGATGCAGTACGTTGTAGTTAAACAATCTAGAGGTGCCGGAGATCACATTGTTGAATCAGATAATACGAATGCTGATGCATCAGTCGGATATTTAACTACTCCAAGATCTCAACCAAAAATTGCAAACTTTACTTTCCTTTCAACCGGTAGAGACGAAGCTCTAAAATATAAAGAAGGTGTATCCGGTATGTATATGAATGGTATTGTTGTCAGTTCTGGTGATAAAGGTTGTATTGAACATACCAAGGCAGAAACACTCCAAGACGCACCTGGTTATGACAAAATTGCTCATCATTCAGTCTTCATGGATTGTGGAACTGGTGGTGTTTATAATGCAGGAGACGATTCTGCCACAGTAGCAGAATTACAAGCTTCTATTGAATCTAGAGCTACTAACCTAGTTACTGACAAAACTAATACATTGGTTGGTCAGATGTTCTTGGGAACTAACGAATCTGGTGTTGTTTCGGCATTTACTAATCAAACAGCTGTTTGTGCAGTTGGATCTCATGCAAGTGGAACTTCAACCTTGTGTCCAAGTGACGCAACTCAAATTGATGGTTTTTTCGCTAAAACAAACTATGTTGGTGCTTTCGCTCCAGGATCTGATGAAGACAACAACTGGGCAGCAGGATGGACTAAAGGTCTTTTTACTGCACCAGAATGTCCAGTCGGAACTTTTGAATCTGAGCAACTAGAAGGTAAAAAAGTCTGCAGTGTTCAGGGAACCTTAACAAGTGATGTCACCTTAACAAGAGGCAACTTCTACAAGCTTGTAGGAAAAGTTCAAGTTGGTGAAGACATGGGTGGCGATGGAACAAAAGATGGTGGAGCCAGTGCTACTTTAACAATAGAGCCCGGAGTTACTGTATTTGGTGAATCTGGATCTGATTATTTAATCGTAATGAGAGGTTCTAAATTAATGGCTAATGGTACAAAATCTGCACCAATTATCATGACTGGTAGAGATGATGTTACAGGACAAGCTACTCAGTTTTCTAGAGGTTTATGGGGTGGGTTAGTTTTACTTGGCCAAGCTCCGATAAACAAATGCTCTAATGATGTCCGAGGTACCGCTGCTTGTGAAAAAGTAGTTGAAGGTTCATCCGATGCACTTATGGGCGGAAACACTCCTGACGACTCAAGTGGATCACTAAAATATTTAAGAGTTCAGTATGCTGGATATGAAATATTTCCAGGTAACGAATTGAATGGAATCACTTTTGGTGGTGTAGGTTCAGGAACTACTGTTGAATACGTTCAGGTTCATAATAATCAAGACGATTGTGTAGAATTCTTCGGCGGTACGGTTAATGTCAAATACTTAATCTGTACAGGTGCTGGAGACGATAACCTTGATATTGATTGGGGTTACCAAGGGAAGCTACAATTTGTAATTGTTAAACAATCATCTGATGCGGGTGATCATATTGTAGAATCTGATAACACCAATGCCGATGCATCTGTTGGTTATTTAACAGAGCCTAGATCTCAACCAATTATTTCAAACTTTACTTTTATCAGTAATGGTAAAGATGATGTTATCAAGCTTAAAGAAGGTGTTTCAGGAATTTATACAAATGGTATTGTCATAGATGCATCTAATAGTAAGGCCTGTATTGAAACCACTAAAGCTGAAACTTTCCAAGACGCTGCAACAACGCCAAAGGTTACATTTAACTCAGTAGCATTTGATTGTAAGGCGTTAGCAGCACTGGGTGATGACGCAGGAACACTTGCTCAAGCTGAAGCTTTAATAACTGTAGGAAGTAATAACCTTTACTCTGTAGATTCTGGTGGAGGTTCATACGTTCCAACAGTTTCAGGAGTAATTAATGGTACAGCTGAAAATGCAATGACGGTAGCTGATAAATCAGCAGATGCATTCTTTACAACTACTGATTACGTAGGGGCTGTAAAAGATTCTACTGATACTTGGTATAAAGATTGGACTGTTTCTGGAAGCTTAAATTAATCAAGGGTAATAATAGGAGTTACTAATGAAAATATTATCAAGTAAAAAGTTTGGCTTAACGACTCTTTTGCCCTTGTTACTACTTACCTCTTCAATTTCTGCAGATGAAGTTGATGAGGTGGTAGTCAGCGGATACTTCATTCCAGACGAAAAGAGAGATACCACAGAAATAAATGTGGTTTTAGATAGTACTGCAATAGAAAGGACTGGCGATGACAACATAGCAGTTGCATTAACTAGACTTACTGGTCTAAGTTTAGTTAGAGGTAAATATGTCTACGTTAGAGGCTTGGGGGAAAGATATTCTGCTGCCACACTCAATGGCGGTGTTTTACCAAGCCCTGAACCGCTTAAAAGAGTTGTTCCATTAGATCTTTTTCCAACTGAGGCGATTGAATCAGCTATTGTTCAAAAAACATACTCCGCAGATATGAATGGTGAATTTGGTGGCGGTATGATTGCAATTAAAACAAAAGCAGTTCCTTCAGAAAGAATTGCATCTTTATCGTTATCCACGGGTTACAACACAAATCATAAAGAAGATGGTCTTCTTTATGATGGCGGTGGAGATGATGACTGGGGCTATGATGATGGTATCAGAGATTATCCAGCTTCAGTCGCAAGTGCAATTGCTGCTGGTAAAAAAATTGATCGATCTAATTTTGAACCATATCAACTAGCTAATATGGCTAGAGAATTTGAAAACTCTAAACTATGGGTGATACAAAAGGGCAATGTTCCTGCTAATGGTTCATTCAATGTAACCTATGGCAATCAACTTGATTGGGATCTTGGCAATGACCTTTCATCTGGATTTCTATTAACAGCAGGAGTTAAATCTTCTTGGCAAACTCAAGAAGGTTTAAGGCAAACTGGAGACTTGCAAGCTAATTCAGACGGAACTGTATCTGTAATCAAGGCCGAAGATAAAACATTTATGTCTACGTCTAATGATGCTACAACTTATGGAATGGGTGTCTTTGGAGTTGAATCGGATTCTGCAGAGGTAAAATTGACTTCCCTATACATCCACAAAGGCACTAAAGAAGCAAGATCTATAACTGGATATGATCCAAGTGATGCTGCTGATGTACGTGAAGATTATACTGAGTTTTTTGAAAGAACTTTGCGCAATAATCAGCTAAGTTTTGATAAGATTTTTCAAAATGAAATTACTTTGAATGGAAGAGTATCTTTCGGAACGGCAAGTCGTAATGCACCTTATGAAAGATCTGTTTTTTATGAAGATAGTGATAATGACGGTATATTTTTATACGATGTTAACACAGGAAGAAATCAAACTCAGTTCAGTAGTGTAGACGATGATGTTTTTAATATCGGTTTAGATCTAACGCTTCCCGTTGAAACTGATACCGCTGATTTAATCTTTAAAATTGGGTTAGATCAGAAAGTGAATGATAGGGAGGCTGAAGTTAGAAGCTACAGATTTTTAGCTGCTGGTGGACCTCTCCCCGATGATTTACTTGGAAAAAGAGTTGATTATATATTTGCTGATCAGAACCTTGATCCAAATAGACTTTATGTGATTGAAAATACTGGTTCTTCATCACCTGCTGGATACGAAGGTGAGCTTGAAACTGACGCTTATTATGCATCTGTTGAAGCGTTGATCTCTGATCAATTTAGGATCTCTGCTGGAGCTAGATACGAAGACGGAACACAGGAAATTAATACCTATGATCTTTTTACTGGTAAAGACAACTCGATAGATAAAACAATTGATGAAGATTATATTCTTCCTAGCCTAACGTTTACATATCTACCTGAGAATTATGAAAATCTTCAAATCAGATTTGGTTACTCTGAAACTATTGCTAGGCCAACATTCAGAGAATTGTCACCTACACTATTTGTAGACGTAGATACTGATAGGGTGATAGCTGGATCTTTATATCTTGAAAATTCAGAGATTGAAAATTTCGACCTCAGACTTGAATATTATTTTGATCAAAATCAATTTTTAACGCTTGGTGCTTTTTATAAAGAGATTGATAAACCAATTGAAGAATCTGTAACAGAAATTGGAGACTTGGTAATTACTTCATACCAAAACGTACCTTTAGCTGAAATAAGCGGTTTTGAATTTGAATTTGAGAGAATTTTTGACGGTTTTGAATCATCTTGGTTTGCAAGTAAAGAACTGTTAGTAAAAGTAAACTACACTTTCACTAACTCTGAAATTGTAATCGGAGAAGGAGATACGTTTGTTAATTTAGTGGGCGTGACCGAATTAGCTTCAAGCTTATTAGCTAATGGTAGGGACGATAGATTACAGGGTCAATCTGATAATATTCTTAATTTTCAAATTGGCTTCAATGATTTCATTGCAAATTCTCAAGGTACCCTAATTTTTAACTATGTTGATGATAGGGTTAGGGCAAGAGGAATTGATGTTTTACCAGATATCATAGAGGAAGTACCAACAACTCTTGATTTTGTTTACTCACGAAATTTTGATGTTGATGACCTGGAGAACACTTTAAAACTATCATTGGAGATTCGAAATATTTTAGATGAGTCCTATGAGGCAACTGTTGCTGATAATATTTTCTATGATCAGTATGATTTAGGTAGATCCTTCTCATTGGGATTAAAATATGAGTTCTAATTCTATTTATTACTTTAAAATGGGCTCTACAGAGCCCATTTTATTATTATGGAAAATTTCAACATAGCTAAGAAAATAATTTTTTATTGTTTAGTTTGCTTTGTTTTAGTTGCATTGATATATCAACTTTTTTTAATATTTAATGCACCAACGTTTCAAAAAACATCTCCCATAAATGTTTCAGCTACTATTAATAATAATTTAAACTCAAATTATAGTAATCAAACTGCAACTCAGTTAACCAATGATGAATTTCCTTATAAAGTCGTTGGTTATAGGGCGGGAGAAAAAAATAGTTCAGTTGTACTTAGAAAAGCTGATGTCGATTATGTTGTTCAGCAAGGTGAACTGATTGAAAATACCTATAGACTAATTTCTGTTAGTAAAAATGAGATAGTATTTGATAGAGCAGGAAAACAGATGTACATCAAAATAGATTAAGAATATCTCCTTTATTTTCAACAACTTATTTCTGATCTAGTAAAAACACAAATTTGTAACATAAATTTCACAAAGTGACAGCACAATTGTCACTAGATCACCTCAGAATGTCGTTCATTCAAAAATGACTAAAAAATTAATAATCTTTGCTTTACTGATCCCTTTTTTTATTGGTGCAGAAGACACTTATATTCTTAATTATGATGACGTTGATATAAAAAAAGTTACACAAGATGTCGCAAGCTTTTCCAATAAGACATTAATCCTCGATCCGAAAGTGAAGGGAAGAGTTTCTATCTTTTCAGATACTATTCTTACATCTCAACAAGTTTGGGAGGTATATTTAAGAACTATTCAGGTTAGTGGTTTCTCTGCAGTCTCCGACGGTAATATTGTCCGAATTGTGTCTGAAAACGACGCTACTCGCGATGAAACTGATATTTCTAATGATGGCGACTTTTCTACAAAGATTATCCCATTAGTTAATCGATCTGCTGGGGGTATTTTGCCCATGCTCAAACCAATTACTGGTAGGCAATCATATTTATCCAGTATTCCCTCCGTCAATTCCATATTGATTGTTGATAAATTATCAAATGTACAGAGGATTGAAACCTTGGTAGATCAATTAGATAAAGATAATTCTGCTCAAATTTCTATTATTAAACTTGATAATTTATCTTCAATTGAAGCAGTAAGAATTTTAGAGCGTCTAAAATTACAAGAAAATCCAACCATTAATAATTTTATAGCTGTGCCATTTCCGACTTCCAATTCAGTGATTCTTTCAGCAAATAACTTTGTAACAAATAATATAACTAAAACTTTACAGGCACTAGATAAAGATGCTTTGAACGATAGTTCTGTTGCAGTTATCTATTTAAAATTTGCTAAAGCTGACGAAGTTTCTGCAATACTAAATACTGTTTCATCACGTTTTACTAACTCAGAATCATCTGAAAAACCTGTAGTTACTTTCCACGAGAAAACTAATTCCATTATTGTATCAACCGAGCAAGCTAATTTAGATGTAATACGTAATCTCATATCCAAACTTGATATTAGAAGAGCACAGGTATTGGTTGAGGCGATTATTGTAGAATTATCTGAGACCGCTGCAAAATCACTAGGAGTAGAAACTGTTTTTGCAGGAGGTGAGGAAGGTGATGTACCCTTGGCCATCACTAGGTTTCAAGATTCAAATTCACCTGATTTATTAGCTTTAGCTGGTTCAGCTGCTGAGTCGGGAGATGATGTAACTCTTAGAAATATTGGTGCTTCATCGTTACTTAATACTCAAGGACTCATTGCTGGCTTAGGAAGCATTGAATCAAATGGTGATAGCTTTGCAGCCATTATTAGTGCAATTGTAAGCGATCAAGATTCGAACATCTTATCTACACCATCGATTATTGCTATGGATAATGAGGAAGCTAATCTTGTAATAGGTCAAGAAATCCCCATCACCACAGGTGAAAGTCTTGGAGCAAATAATGCTAATCCATTCAGGACAACCTCAAGGCAAGAAGTAGGTATCAAGCTCTCTATCGTTCCTCAGATCAATGAAGGAAATAGTGTAATTTTAAATATCAATCAAGAGGTTTCTGGAGTTGTAGGCCCATTAACGGGAACCGCTGATCTTATTACAAATAAAAGAAGTATTGAAACAACTGTGCTAGTAGATAACAACCAAGTAATAGTACTTGGTGGACTAATTGATGATGATGTTCAAAGTTCTGAATCAAGAGTACCTATCTTAGGAGCCATACCCGTTGTAGGTAATCTCTTTAAGTCATCATCTCAATCAAGGGTTAAGCGAAATTTATTGGTTTTCATTAGGCCAACAATTCTTTTTGATCCCAATGACGTAATGGAGCTTTCGAATGAGAAATATAATTATATAGAGGCTCTAAGAATGATGGATGGTGAAAAATCTGACATTATTGATTTAACTAGAAAACCATAATGGAACAGATAATAACAAAAGAGCATAAACCATTATTTCCTTATGAATATTCTAAATCTCAAAGAATTTTAGGAGTGGATATTAATGGTGAAGTATTTATTTTTTCTGAAAATGAACTGAGCTCATTGTCCATCCAGGAATTATACTCAACATATCCAACAAAGAAATTTGTTACTTCATTGTGCAGTCCTAATGAATTTGAAAAGGGGCTAACTAAACTTTACTCTCAAGATAAGTTTCAAGAGACAATTGGAGATGAGCTATCGGAATCATTTGATCTTGAATCCTATGCAAAGACCATAACTCCTTCGGAGGATCTATTGCAGGGCAATAATGACGCTCCTATTATCAAGCTGATTAATGGCATTCTAAGTCAAGCTATTAAAGCCAAAGCATCAGATATTCACTTTGAACCTTTTGAGGACATGTTTATTGTAAGACTACGAATAGATGGAGTAATGCGAGAACTCATTTCACAAGATTCAAGACTATCACCTCCAATTGTTTCAAGATTAAAGATAATGTCCAAGTTAGATATCGCAGAAAGAAGAAAACCTCAAGATGGAAGGGTATCGCTCTCGCTTGGACCTCAATCCATTGATGTAAGAGTATCAACTTTACCGTCCTCGTATGGTGAAAGAGTAGTTCTTAGGTTACTTGATAAAGATTCTGCAGAGATAGAGCTAAATTATCTTGGATTTTCTGACTACGTTAACTCTAAATATAAAAAGGCGCTGAAATCTAATGAAGGAATTATTCTTGTTACTGGTCCTACTGGATCTGGAAAAACTACAACTCTATATGCAGGCTTAAGAGAAATTAATGATAATTCGCAAAACATTTTGACTGTAGAAGATCCCATTGAATATACACTCGCAGGAATTGGGCAAACCCAAGTGAATTCAAAGGCAGGCTACACTTTTGCAAGTGGACTAAGATCAATTCTTCGACAAGATCCCGACATTGTAATGGTTGGTGAAATACGAGATTCTGAAACTGCCAGCATTGCCATTCAAGCTAGCTTAACTGGGCATTTAGTTTTATCCACAATTCATACCAACAGCGCAATAGGAGCCATAGCAAGACTAAGAGATATGGGGGTTGAGTCCTACTTATTAGCTTCTAGTATTAAGGTAGTGTTAGCACAAAGACTTGTACGAAGGCTTTGTAATCACTGTAAAAAACCTTCTATTGAAAATATAAATTTACTAAAGAAATTTAATTTATGTTCTGAAAGCATATATTACGAACCAAGCGGTTGTCAGCACTGTTCATTTACAGGGTACTCTGGAAGACTTGCGATTGCTGAATTAGTAGAAGTAGATGAAAATCTCAAGGAAATGATCCATGACGAGGCATCAGAAAAAATGATGAATGACTATGCTTTTCAAAATAATCAATCCATACAAGAATCAATTAAATTAAATCTAGAAAACGGAATAACAAGCATTAGTGAAATATTAAGATTGCAAAACATATCAGATGCCTAACTTTCAGTATATTGCTCAAAATGAAGAGGGTAAATCCTTAAAGGGAATTTTGCTCTCTGATAGCGAGAGATCCGCTAGGCAAGAAATAAAATCAAAAAATTTACTTCTTTTAAGTATCAAAGAAACATCAAAACAGACTAAAGGCAATAAAATAGCACGTAAAGAAGTAGCTGTTGCAACCAGACAAATCTCTTCATTAATAAGCTCGGGTATACCGCTTGACAAAGCCTTGCAGTCAATTGGAAAAAACTCTAACTCAAAAGTCGGTGATTTATTTAATGACATAGGTAACGAGCTGCAACAAGGTAGACAGCTACATTTAATTTTGTCTGATTACCCTGGCAGCTTCGATCAGACTTATATTTCGCTTGTATCAGCTGGAGAAATTTCAGGTAACTTGATTGAAGCCTTTAAAAATCTATCTGAATATTTAGAAGATGAAATTTCAATAAAACAAAAAATTTTTTCGGCTCTTGCTTACCCAGTACTTGTTATTGGTTTTTCTATATTAGTAGTAATTGCTCTTCTAATCTTTGTTTTACCCCAAGTAACAGAGCAGTTTGTTAAGTCAAACATTGAACTTCCCTTTTTAACTTCTTTAATGATTTTTATATCAAATAATATTTTGGTATTTATAGGAATAAATCTTCTATTAATCGCAACGTTTTACTTGCATTACAAGAAAAATATTTTGGGAACTTCTAGTGAATCAAATATCCATAGACTATTATTAAAAATACCTTTTGTTGGAAGGTTTCTGTTAATTAGAGACTTAGAAAAGTTCAGTCGAATCATGTTTTTAATGCTTAAATCAGGTATTAACCTTGATCAATCTTTAAACCATGCAAATAAATTAATTGGAAATAAATATGTAAGAAAAATCATTGAGGATGCTACAGAACATATTATTGAAGGCAAAGATTTTCTATATGAAATTAAGCAATCAAAAATTTTTCCAGAAATATTTATTCAATTACTATCAAGTGGTTTCCAATCTGGATCATTATCGGAAATGTTTGAAAAGTTAGCATTTTATTTTAAAGACGAAATAGATAACTCCAGATCGTCATTACTATCTATTATTGAGCCATTAATATTAATAGTTATGGGCGGTATAATTACGTTGATAATTCTGGCTATCCTCTTACCAATCATGCAAATGAATAACTCTATTTTAACATAATGAAAAAAGGCTTTACTTTAATTGAACTCATGGCTGTTATTGTCATCCTGGGTATTCTTGCAACCGTTGTAGCTATAAATGTATCTCCAATTCTTCAAAGAGCAAACTTTGAAAAAATTAGAGCTGATATTTCTCAAATAGAGAAAGGTCTCGAGTTGTACAAATTTAATGAACTTAGATACCCCTCTACTGATCAGGGTCTCGTTTCTTTGAAACAACCTCCTAAAGATCTCAATCGACCTTTTTTATACCCTGCAGAAGGATATATAAGTGATATCCCCAAAGATCCTTGGGGAAATGATTATTTATATATGTCTCCCGGCATCAATAAAATTTATTATGATATCTATACTCTAGGTGCTGACGGAATTGAGGGAGGCGTTGGTGATAACGCGGACATTGGCAACTGGAATGTCAATTCAAAATAACGGTTTTACATTGATGGAGCTTTTGTTAGTTCTGCTAATAATAGGAATTATTTCTCTGATCCCTATTATCAATTCATCTTTCTTGAGCTCATACCAAGAAGGAGGAGTAACTCAAATCAACCAGCTCTTTAATTCTTTAAAGAAAGAAAGTCAGCTTATAAGAAAGCCCATAGCAATTGAAAAAAATAATGAGAATTACTTTTTAGTGTTCTATGAAGACGACTCATGGAAAAATTATGATATTTTAGATTTTGATTTAAATCTAATCTTAAAAAATTATATTTTCAATGATTTAAATAATAAGTTTTTAGAGAATAGAGATAGGTCGTTTTTAATCGTTTTTTATCCCACCGGTAGAAACTCTGGTCTTGAGTTTAGAGTTTTAGATCAAAATCAAATAATTTATTACGATATATTTGGTGAATTAAATGCGACTTAATAAAGGCTTTAGTCTTTTAGAAGTAGGTGTATCAATTTTAATCTTAAGTATTGCGCTGCTTACCATCTTTCAATCAATTTCATTTAATAACTCTAATCTTGAATCAATTAAAAAAAAGGCTTTTGCAAGACAAATAATTATCAATCGAATTTCTTCGTATGAATTTATAGATCCAATACGAATTAATTCATCTCGATCTTTTGATTATGTATTTGGTCCTTACAATTTTTTAGTTTTTGAAGAAATGAGCGTTACTGGAATAAATAAAAAGAAATTCACTATTCGTATCAGTCTTGATAATGAAGTAATTACCGAATATACGACACTTGCTGGAAATGAATAAACTTCAAAAAGGATTTACTTTAATTGAACTGATAATTTCAATAACACTGTTATCTCTTATAACCATCATAACAACTTCTATTTTACAAAATTCAATTATCCAAAGAAATCTATACATAGAAAATTCAGACAATTTGGAAAACTATAATAGTTTTTTTGGAATTTTTAGGGACGATTTTAGATTGATCCAAAACGTTGATATGTTAAATGTTGATGGGGCAAGTTCATTCAAAACACTCATTCTGAATGATGATGAGAAACAACTCAGCTTCATTACTAAAAGTTTTTCAAACACTGATCTTGAGTTACGAAATGTAAGGGTTTTGTATTTTATTGAAAATGGGCAACTCTATCGTAGGCAATATAAAAGCATAAATCCTGCAGATTTTAATGATTATCTTGATACGTTAGTCCTTAAGGAGGTCACTGATATTCAACTTAAAGCGCATAATAAGCAACGTTGGCTAAATATATGGCCTTACGACGAAGTTTCTAAAAGAAGATTGCCACATGCAGTTTCTTTAATCATTTCTCAGCGTCAAAAGGATGTTTTTGAAATAATCTTAGCAACTGATAATGATAATGTTTTTTAGAAAAAGAAAAGGATTTGTTCTGATATCTACAATGCTTATTGTTTTAATGCTTTCTATAATTGCATCTGAAATGAGTAAAGCTTTCTTTTTAGATTTACGCAAAGAGGAGTATCTCTCATTTGATGCAATTGCTTTTAGCAAAAGACTAGAGTCTGAAAAGTTTTTGTTAAATTTTATCAAGAGAGAATTAAATAAAAATCCAAACGTTAATAAATTAAATCCAATTTTCAATGAGAGTTTAGTTTTCCAATTTGATGATTTCTCACTTGAGGGCTTACTATCTGACCATTCAAATTGCTTCAATATTAATCATTTAATTACATTCAACGGAGGGCAATCAAAAGATAACTTAAAAGCTATAAAATATTTTGAAGATTTGCTTTCACAATATGAGATCAGTTATACAGATGCTGACCAAATCATAGACCAAATTCTTGATTGGATGGATGTTGATGATATTCCTAGGAACAATGGAGCAGAAAACTATTATTATTCAAGTCTATTGCACTATCCCAGAGAATATACCTCCAAAAGGTTATTCATTAATAAGTCAGAATTACTTGCTATACCAAGTATTAATAAAATAAAAAATAGGGATATATGGCAAAAACTTTGTATCATCCCCATGAGCTCTACTTTCTATATCAATATTAATAGCCTTCAAGACGAGGATAAACATTTACTTTCTAGTGCCATTAGTCAACCTAATTTGAATGAAATAGCATTGATAATTAAAGAAACTCCCACTGAAGGTTTTGCCACAGTTGAAGAGTTCTTACAAAAGTTTAATTTACAAGAAACAGATTTGATGATTCCTCTTGATATTTCTTCAGATATATTCCTCTTTAATGGCACACTAAAATACCACGATTTTTCGTATAATTTTAAAACTCTTATTAAACAAGAAAACGAATTTAATTATAGAATTCTTGATAGGTTATAAATAAATGAAAACAAGATATATATTTACTGACTCCAGTCTTGAGACCATTTATGACTCTTTTGTAGTGGAAGGTGATCAAGTACATCAAACAATGATTTCTGATCTTCAAGAGATAAACACAGACAAATCCATAAGAAAGAACATCATTTTTTTTAATTCAGAGTTTTTAAATTCATGTTCACTGAATGAATTTGATAAATCTGATGACGACAAATTATTAAAAGCAAAGTTTTTTTCGTCTCATGTTGATCAATTACTTCTAAATCCATCTGAACTAACTTTTTTTCCTTCATCCATTGATAACATTGGAATTTGGGGAGAATCTTGCTACCTAGATAAGCTTAAAAGTAAAACTTTTAACTTAAGAAAAAGTTTTTTTATACCCGATTACTTACTATTCTTTGAACAAAAAAATGTTGTAGCAAACCTAGGATCTCATTATCTCTTAAGGCTAGAAGATGGTAGGGGATACAGCGGCCACCAACAAAAGATTAATGCGCTCTTAGAATCAAATATTCAAATTTTAAATGATTTAGATGTTTTGGATGCATCGCCCAAGCAGTTGGAGTGCTTGCAAAATTTAGAGCATTCGTTATATAAGTTTGATTTAAGTTCCCAAGTTCATAACTTTCATATAAATCATTCATCACAGTTAAATATTCTTAAAACCCCTTTAAATATCAACAGATTATTATATTTAGATGTAATTGGTGTGGGTGAATTCAGAAATTTTGCCATCCCTCTTTTAATTGCCCTTTTGTTATCCATTTCTATAAACGTCACAATTGAATCTCAAAATGAATTAGTTTCCAAAGAAACTAAACAGCTCTTTTCAAACCTAGGAAATCAATCGGTAAGATTAATTAATCCAAAAGCACAAATAGATCAACTAGTTAGCGAATTACAAATAACAGACAACAAAAGTCAATTTGATATTAAAGCTTTAGATTTTCTATATAACTATCCAGTAGATGAACTAGAAAGTATTGAAGTAAATCTTGATGAGCAATTTACTACTCTATACCTAGATGGACTTAGCTCAGAAAAATTGTTAATCCTCGTAAATCTACTCAATTCTTCTGGCCTGTCAACTGAAGAAAATTTTGTGGAGGCTCAAAATAAGTTAAAAGGTTCAATTAAGGTTTTTTTATATGAATAGTTACATTAATGGTATTCTGAAGTTTATTAGGAATAATGATAAATATCATCAGATAGCTATGATTTTATCTTTACTAATTTTACTTATTCTCTTGCTATTTCAACTTTCTAAAATTCAAGACAATAGAAAGCTTCTAATAAATGCAAAAAGCGACTTTGCTTATGTAGAAGAAAGATTCAACCTTATTGCAAATAAGATTAGTCTTAATAAGCTTATCAATAATTCAGAAAATACAAATTCTTTGTTGACTAATATCGCAAAGAAGTACGATTTATTAAATTTTCAAATCTATGAAGAGAATATGCAAAATGTAATACAGTTTGATATTGATGATCTGCAAAAGCTTGAAATCCTAATTAATATTTTTTCCAATGAAAGTTTTATTCAAGTCAAAAATATTTATATCAATCCCGATAGTAAGGATTATCAAATTAAAATTAATTATGTGTACGGTGATGCACAGAGACTTGATTTAAAAGAATAATTGAATATTACTGAGTTAATTGTTTGTATTTCCATTGGAATGTGCCTTGGAAGCTTCGCTTCAGTTCTGATCTACAGAATTCCTAGAAATATAAATTTGCTACTACCTAGATCCCATTGTCCCTATTGCAATAATACGCTCAAAGCTATGCATCTAGTACCAATTTTTAGCTATGTCCTCTTAAGAGGAAAATGTGCTTTTTGCAGTTCAAAAATTAGTAGACTATATCCAGTAAATGAATTTTTTATTACAGCAATGGTTGTAATAATTACATATCATGCTGGACCATATTCAATTCATGGGTGGTTAGCAATTACATTAATTTTGTGCCTATACGCTCAAGCAGTAATTGACTTTAAAACATTGTCTTTATCAACCTATCTTAGCGTAATAATTGGTTTATTAGGATTTGCCTTTAATTATTTACACTTCTTCACATCAATTATTGATAGTTTGGCTGGATTGATTTTAGGTTATTGTAGCTTGTGGTTAATAAATTATATTTATAAAAAAATAAAAGGTACTGATGGAATCGGTTCGGGTGATTATTTATTACTTGGAGCAGTAGGAGGTGTTTTCGGTTCAAGTTCTTTAGGAATTATCTTATTATCAAGTTCAATCATTTCTATAGGATTACATTTCTTTACCAGAACAATTCACGGTGAGAGGATACCTCTTGGTACAGGTATTGCTTTAACAAGCATTATTTTCTTAGTTCTAATAATTTTGAACAAATAAAGACAAAATCTATATGTTTATATAAAAAAGTAAACATGATACTTTCTTGGGGAAGCGGCATCATAAGACTAAGTTTTATTTCTATTTAGATTTAAATCAATATCATTTAACACAATAGATACGTCATAGAAGTACAAAAGTCACAATATTTTTTTAATATTCTGATCCGTTAGTCCCCCAAACTAACAATAAGATATTTTCCCCAAATATCCTTGAGTCAAGAAACCTAGTTTTTAATTAGGTTTCTACTCAAGTTTAATTATTCAAATAATGGAGACAAGCTCTTTTAGATTCACCTAAAAAGGCTGGACTTATACTTTTCTCAGATTTAAATCCACTATAGAGAGAAGATAAAAACATCTGGGTGGCTATTTGGTTTTTAATGGGCTTGGTGTCGGGAGAAAGTTTTGAGATTTCTTCAGTAATTGCACTGCTTAATAAATCCTCTGCAAACTTAGTAAAAAGAACTTCAGCAATTTCTTTATTTTGATTTATGTAAATAGCAGCAACATCAATAATAATTTTGTAGTGCTCCGATACATTTGAATAATTAACGTTTTCTAGATTCTTTTTAATCAAGTTTATTAATTTCAAACAATGTTTTTCTGACAAAGCATCAACGATGGATTCATTACTTGGAAAGAATTTATAAATAGAAGGTCTTTTCATGCCAGAAATTTTAGCTACGTCTTGTATGGTAAGAGAATAGCTTGATTCTGACTTCAGTATGTATTCTGCCGTTTCGAGAACTTTTTCAAACCGTTTTATGCTTCTCTTTTGTTGAGGTTTTATAATTTCTGAAGAAGATTCCATTTTTTAAGTTAATCAGCTTATTCTGATAAATGACTATATACTTTATGAGCGGGGTACTACAGTAAAAATTTAAATGAAAATTAAAGGTTATTTACATCTATTTTCAGGAATGGCTATGTTAGAGCTTGGCAACCTATCATCAACATTAGCACCTTTTAATGTTGGTGTTATATCAGATGGATTCATGGCTTCCTCACAAGAATCTGGCCTTGTTGTATCGTTAGAGCTTTTCTTTGCTGCTATAGGTGCACTTTTTTTTGGAGCTTCGAATTTAAAAGGTCAAAAGTTAGCATTCCTAGGATGCTTTGTTGTTGCAGTTTGTTATTACTTAGCCTCTCTTTCACTTAACGTTACAGAAATATTTCTAATCAAATCACTTTCAGGTTTAGGTTGTGGCATGCTTATAGCCAGTGGCCATTCAATTTTAGCTGCTTCAAAAGACCCTAACAGGACTTACGCAATTTTCACTGTTTTTGCTTCCTGTACTGGAGCTACTTTAGTTTATTTCTCAAGCATTTGGATTGAAGAGGGAGGTTACGTTAAATTTTTTACCAACTTTATTTTTATTTACCTGGCTCTTTCTTTGTCTTTTTTCTTAGCTAGAAAATCTGAGTCCTCTGCACCTGAAGAATCAAATACTAACAAGAGATCAAGATTTTATATTTTTACTTGTCTAATTCTTGCTGTTCTGTTTTTTGAAGTTCCGTCCAGCGGAATTTGGGCTTTTATGGAAAGATTTGGAGTTGAAGATTTGGGCATGGAAGTTTCTCGCGTAGGTGAGGTTATATCCATATCTATTATTTTAAGTTTAATAGGACCTTTGTTTATTGGCTTGGTTGGAAATAAGATTGGTAGAAAAGTTCCTATCCTAATTTGTCTGTTTTTATCTAGTTTCTGTATTTACTTTATATTTGGCGTTGCCACGGTTAATACTTTTTATTATGGAAACATTACCTGGAATATAATTTTTACTATTATGGTTATCTTAATTCTCGGTGCTTCAGGAGATATAGATCCATCAGGTAAATTAGGATCTTGGTTGAATGCCTGCATGCTTTTAAGTGCCTCTATCTCGCCAGCTATATTTGGATGGATCCTGTTGGATCAGAGTTTATCTGAAATATACCCTTACTTAATGTTCTTCTTACTAGCTGCTTTCGTTTGTATTTTTATAACAAAAAGAGAATTAGAACCAATTGATAAAGTATAATAACGGCAAAAACTATGAGCGCTCAACAAAATCTAAATTTAGATAATTACTGGTTACCGTTTACACCAAATAAAAAATTCAAAGCAAATCCTAGGCTATTAGTTTCAGCTGCAGGCATGCATTATAAAGCTGATGATGGCCGAGAAATCTTAGATGGCATATCTGGTCTTTGGTGCTGTAATGCTGGTCATTGCCATCCTAAAATAGTTTCAGCTGTACAACATCAAGTTGGGGAACTGGATTACGCAACTGCTTTTAATATGTCTCATCCTAAAGCTTTTGAATTAGCAGAGAAGATAGCAGAATTAACACCAGATGGTTTGGATAGGATATTTTTTGGAAATTCAGGTTCTGAAGCTGTTGAGACTGCTTTAAAAGTTGCTCTTGCCTACCACGCCTCTAAAGGCGATGGTCAGAAAACGAAATTCATAGGAAGAGAAAAGGGGTACCATGGCGTCAATTTTGGTGGAGTATCGGTTGGAGGCTTAACGCCTAATAGAAAGTCATTCGGTCCTTTACTTCCAGGCATAGATCACATGCCACATACATGGAGCCCTGAAGATATGGCTTTTAGCAAAGGCCAACCTGAATGGGGTCTACATTTAGCTGAAGATTTAGAGAAAATACTAGTCTTACAAGATCCTTCCACTGTTGCAGCAGTGATCATAGAGCCTGTAACTGGTTCAGGAGGAGTAATTGTTCCTCCAGTTGGCTATTTAGAGCGTATAAGAGAAATTTGCACTAAGCACGATGTGTTATTGATATTTGATGAAGTAATTACTGCTTTCGGAAGATTAGGTGATTCATTTGCTGCAAATCGTTTTAATGTACGCCCTGACATTATTACCATGGCAAAAGGCTTAACAAGTGCAGTGATTCCAATGAGTGCAGTTGCTTTTGATACAGCTATTTATGATCAACTCATGGAAGGTCCGGAAGCGATGATAGAACTTTTTCATGGTTACACGTACTCTGGACATCCAGTTGCTTGTGCGGCTGGTATAGCTACTCTGGATGTTTACCAAGAGGAAGGTCTGT
Source organism: uncultured SAR86 cluster bacterium (assembly GCA_902554355.1). Taxonomy (GTDB): domain Bacteria; phylum Pseudomonadota; class Gammaproteobacteria; order Magnimaribacterales; family Magnimaribacteraceae. The sequence continues at coordinate 75,526 of CACDOC010000003.1, forward strand.
TTGATAAAGCTAAAGAATTAGAACCAATTTTTGAAGAAGCATTGCATAGCCTGAAGGGACTTAATCAAGTTATAGATATTAGAAACATAGGTCTTATGGGGGCTGTTCAGTTTGGCCCAGGCAAGCTACCGGCAACTGAATTTGCAGCGAACGTGTTTCAACACTGCTACGACAATGATGTTTTGGTCAGATATTCAGGAGAATTCTTAGTTCTTTCTCCTTCTCTTATTGCCTCTAAAGAGCATATTCACCAAATATCAGACGCATTAAGAAACGCCATAGAAGCAAATTCTTAAGGAATCATAAATGAATAACCAAGAGTGGTTTAACGAATCATTACTATCTCCATCAACGGAAAACTTTGTCGAAGTAGAAGGAGCTAAGATTCACTATTTGAGTTGGGGCGATACTAATAAACCAGGTTTGTTCTTTATCCATGGTTTTAGCGCCAATGCTCATTGGTGGGATTTTATTGCTCCAGCCTTTCTTGAAGATCATTGTGTTGTTGCAATTGATTTATCAGGATCAGGTGATAGTGATCATAGAGAGTCTTATTCTCAAGAAATCTACGCAAAAGAAATTAAATCGGTATGTGATGCCATGAATTGGAAATCTGCTGATTTTATTGCTCATAGCATGGGAGGATCAATCTCTTTAAATGCCACTTCAATCTATCCAGACATTTTTAAGTCATTAATATTACTAGATTCAATTGTTGTTTTACCGCCAGATAAAGTGAGAAATTATTCTTCTAATCGATCTATGATTAGAGCAGACTTTATTTATGAAGACGAAGCTTCAGCTATAGAGAGTTTCAGGTTAATACCACCACAGCCTTGCCAGAATGAATATCTTTTAAATCATATTGCAATTAATTCATATAAAAAAACAGAAGAGGGATGGTTGCTTAAATCTGATGGAAAGATGATGAAAACTTATCAGTCTAAAGACTTAACTGATACTTTAATGGCAATTCAATGTCCTATTTATATTGTATATGGTTTAATGAGCCAAATTTTTACGCAGGAAATTCTTGATTACACTGTATATGTAGGAAATATTCCTCAGGAAAGAGTTGTTGGTGTACCAGGAACAATGCATCATTTATTTGTAGACGACCCTTTAAGTGTTATAACTGAATTAAAAAATTTATTAGGAGATCATTAATGTCAGACGGACCTAAAAAAACTATAAACAAAATAACCAAAGGTTTTGCTAAGCATGGTTATATTTGTAGTGATCAAATATCCACAGCCGTATATTTAGCTTCTGAATTAGAGAAACCAATTCTCATTGAAGGACCTCCTGGAGTAGGGAAAACTGAATTAGCTAATACTGCTGCAATGTATTTCAAGAAGGAACTAGTACGTTTGCAATGCTATGAAGGTCTTGATGAATCAAAAGCATTATATGAATGGCGTTACGGCAAACAGCTTTTATACACTCAAATCTTAAAGGAACAAATGCAGGAAGTACTGGAAGGTGCTAAAGGTCTAAAAGAGTCATTGGGAAGGTTAATGAAATTTGAAGATATCTTCTTTTCAGAAGATTTTTTAGAGACGCGACCTTTATTAAAAGCATTAACTTCTGAAAAAGGTACTGTTTTGTTAATAGATGAGGTTGATAAATCAGATGAAGAATTTGAAGCTTTACTTTTAGAAATTTTATCTGAATTCCAAATTTCTATTCCTGAACTTGGAGTAAGAGAAGCTAAAGTAAAACCTTTAGTTATGTTAACAAGTAATAACAGCAGGGAGATTGGTGATGCTCTAAAAAGAAGATGCTTACATCTTTACATACCGTTTCCGGATGCAAAACTTGAAAGACAGATTGTTCAAGCAAGGGTTCCAGAAATTTCAGAATCCATGCAAATTCAGTTAGTTAATTTTGTACAAGGAATAAGGGAATTAGATTTGAAGAAACAACCAGCCATAAGTGAGACCATAGATTGGGCTAAGACACTAATATTATTAAATTCAGAAGAGTTAGAAGCAAAACTTGCTGAAGAAACCCTCAAGATACTTTTAAAACATCAGCAAGACATAGAAGTTGTAAAGAAGGAAATACCTGCTTTGATTTCTAACGCCACTGAAACTTCCGATGGAAAAAGTATTAACTGATTTTGTAAAAGCACTTAGAAACTCAAACGTTAGAGTCTCTCCAGCTGAAACATTGGATGCAATGTCGGTAATTGATGAGATTGGATACGATGACAGAGACCTCTTAAAGAGAAGTCTTTCCATCGTCCTACCGAAGACTCCTCACGAGAAAGAGAAATTTGAAACTTGTTTTGATGACTTCTTTGCTGATGAAATCAAAGAGCAAGTTCCAATATCTTTAAAGGAACTAAAAGATATTGACGACGTAGAATCTGATTTGGCTAAAAACCTACTTCAAGGATCTCAGGCAGAATTAATGATTGCAATAGCTGACGCAGCTGAAGCCGCAGAAATCAGAGAAATTAGATACTTTACTCAACGATCAGTATTCACTAGAAGAATACTGGAAAAAATGGGTGTTGGTAAATTAGAAGATGAGCTCATGCAAATTGGTTCTGCTAGAGAAGAAGATTTGCCGTCAGATCTTGAACAAGAATTAAGAAATCAATTAACAGGGTTGAGAGAAAGAGTTTCCGATTACGTACAACAACAATTTCTTTTGCACGGAGACGTTTCTGGTGAACAACTTAGAGAACAAGTATTTAAAACCATGAACATGGCGCAGATAGATAGATCTTATTTACATGAAGTTCATTCGTTAGTAAGAAGAATGGCAAAGAAATTAGCTAATTTACACTCAAGAAGAAAGAAGAATTTTAGAAGAGGAAAACTAGACATTCGTAAAACTCTTAGAGAGAACTGGGTTAATCAAGGTGTCTTATTTAATCTTAGTTGGGCTTATAAGAAGGTTGATCGTCCAAAGATTTATGTTATCTGCGACGTAAGTGGCTCGGTGGGAGCATATGCGCGATTCATGTTAATGTTTTTATTTAGCCTTACTGAAGTTGTTTCAAAGTTAAGAGCATTTGTTTTTTCATCAAATCTAGGTGAAGTTACAGATGAATTTAAAGATTCTAATCTAGATGTTGCCATAGAAACTGCATTACAAAAACACGGTGGAGGCTCGACTGATTACGGTCAAGCTTTAACTGACTTTGTTAGCCTGTGCATAGATGAAATTGATAAGAAAACAACAGTTGTTATTTTAGGGGACGCTAGAAATAACTTTGGTCCAGAAAAAGCACATTTGATGAAAGTTATAAATGAAAGATCTAAACAGGTATTTTGGCTAAACCCAGAAGGAAAATACCGCTGGGATACTGGTGATTCAGTGATGACCACTTACTCGGCATACTGCACCAAAGTTTTCCAATGTGGAAATATTGAGCAATTAGAAAGGGTAATTTCAACTCTTTTAAAGACTGCTATTTAAATATATTATTAAAATTATGAAAAAATCACTTTTACTCGTCATATCTTTATTGGCTCTTTCTTTTTTACCGAACACCTATGCGCACAATCTTAAAGGTGCTATAGCTAGTGATGATAGGACTCCTAAGAATGTTGTTAGGGATGTTTATAGGAACCCTTATCAAACTCTAGATTTTTTTGGAATTAAGACGGATATGACGATAGTAGAGTTATCACCAGGTGGTGGTTGGTACACGGAGATATTAGCTAACTATATTCATTACCCGGGTACTTTAATTGCAGCACATCATAACCCTGAAGGAGGTGGTTACTACAAAAGGAGCAGAGAAAATTTTGAAAAGAAGATGGATAGTAATCCGATGTATGGCAGGGTCGAAATTGTCGATTTAGATTCATCCTTGGCAGACCCGAACAGCGTTGATGCAGTTTTAACATTCAGAAATTTACATAATTGGTTAGGTCCTTTAATGGACACAATATTTTCTAATTCATATACGGCCCTTAAGCCTGGCGGCATCTTTGGAGTTGTTGAACACAGAGCCAATGATGGAACTTCTATGGAAATGATGAAAAAAAGCGGTTATGTAACAGAAGCACATGCCATCATGATGGCTGAGAAACATGGATTTGAATTAGTAGCTAAATCAGAAGTTAATTCCAATCCAAAAGATATAAAGAATTACCCTAAAGGCGTATGGACATTGCCACCAAATTTAAGAATGAAAGAAGTCGATAGAGAAAAGTATCTTGAGATTGGTGAAAGTGATCGCATGACTTTATTATTTAGAAAGCCGCTTTAGACTTTAATTAGATTCAATAGACACTCTTTAAATTGAATTTCTACGTTTTGCTGGACAGGAGTTTCTTCTATTTTTTTTATACTTTTAATATCGAGACTTTGTTTTCCCGAAGAAGATATTTTTAATTCAGTTATCAGAAAAACAAGATCATCTTTTAAAATAGTTTCGTTGCCTGAAGTATCAGAAACAATATTAGAAATTAAGGAATGAAGCTCCTTGCTGGATGAATCAGCTTCATTAAGATTTATTTCATATCCATTTAGAGTTTGAATAACTATATGAGTATTATTTTTTTTATTGAAGTTACTAGATTGAAATTTATTAATTTCTTCTTCAATGGTATTTAAGTCATTAGCTTGTATATAACTCATAGTTTTTTTTGTTTTCTCATATTAATATAAAAAAAGCTATGGAAGAGAATAAATACGTTAAAAGGGCCAAAAGAGTCGAAAAAAGAATTAATAACTATTCTCAGGGCGCAGAAAGCCTTGTAATTAATTCAATCAATTTACTTCAAGACTTTTTATTAGATCTTAGTCCGAAACCTAAAAGCACTGATAAAAAAGACACAAAAAAAAAGGGAGATTAAATCTCCCTTTTTACTTAGCTTAGTAATTTACTTTTAGAAGTAAATTCAATTTTTCTAGCTTTCTTTTCATCTGGAATAATTCTTTCTATTCCAATGTATAACATACCGTTACTTAGAGCTGCACCCTTAATAACCATGTCATCAGAAAGAACAAATCTTTTAACAAAGTTTCTTGCTGCTAAACCTTGATGTAATAGTCCTTCAGAAGCTTCTTTATCTTTTGATCCTTTAATAACCAAGTTTTCACCTGAGGCTTCTATATCAATTTCAGCTTCTTCAAACCCCGCAACAGCTAGCTCAATAGTATATTTATCTTCGCTAACTTTTCTTATGTTGTAAGGTGGGTAATTTGAAGACTCTTGTTTCGAATTAGCCAGAAGCGCTAATGTATCAAAGGTTCTATCAAATCCTACTGCAAAAGGAGAGATATCTCTCCACAGTAAATCAAATGTATTATTTATCATTTTTTTCTCCTTATAATTAAGCAAGTTAAATAATTTACGTAAGCCCCTAAGGCACTTACACTATATATATGGGGGTTTTTACTTAAAATACAAGGAGCAAAAATATGAAAGATTTATTTTCAATTGAAGGAAAAGTGGCTCTTGTGACCGGTGGTTCAAGAGGTATTGGAGAAATGATAGCGGCTGGCTTTTTAGCTAATGGAGCTAAAGTTTATATAAGTTCAAGAAAAGCAGAAGTATGTGACGCAACAGCAGAAAGATTAGCAAAAGAGTATGGAGGAGAATGCATATCAATTCCTGCTGACCTATCTAACCTAGAGGGAATTGGAGCATTAGTAAAAGAATTATCTTCTAAAGAGAAATCTTTGGATATTTTGATTAATAATGCTGGTGCTTCTTGGGGAGAGCCGATTGATCAATATTCTGAAAAGGGATGGGATAAAGTAATGGATACTAATGTTAAAGGTATATTCTTTTTAACTCAGCAATTATTACCTTTATTAAGACAATCAGGAAATCCTGAAAACCCTTCCAGGGTTATCAACATAGGATCAATAGACGGAATTAAAACTGGTACATTTGATGCATTTTCCTATGGCCCTTCTAAAGCAGCTGTTCACCATCTAACTCGAGTATTAGCGGCTAGCTTAATTAAAGAACATATAATCGTTAATGCCATTGCACCTGGACCATTCCCAACCTGGATGTTAAGTACAGGAGTAGGGGGCGGAGGTGATACAGATATAGATTGGTCAGCTGTAGGACAAAGCAACCCAAGTGGAAGAGTAGGAAATGCAGAAGACATTGCGGGTCTTGCTATCTTTCTCAGTTCCAGAGCTGGTGCTTATACAGTAGGTCAGACCATAGCTTGTGACGGAGGTGCAGTAGCTAGTTCTTAAATGAATATTAGAGCAAAGAGTTTTTTAATAACTGCAATTGTTTATTTAATTGCTTTAGTTGTCTCTGTTGTTGGTGCTTATCAACTTATAGGTTCCCATCAATGGTTAATAGTATTAACAGGTCATTTGATTGCAACCGTTGTTGTCTTTATAGCAAGTCAAATCTATAAAAATTCAAGCTTATATGATCCCTTTTGGTCTGTGGCCCCGATACCCATAGCAATTTATGTAGCTTTATGGCCTGAATCTACAGAGATAAACATAGAGAAAGTTTTGTTAATCTTAATACCAATAATGTTTTGGGCTTTTAGATTAACCGTTAATTGGATTAGAGATTGGGACGGATTAGGGCATGAAGACTTTAGATATGTGAATTTAAAAGCAAAACCCTTTGCTGTTCTAATAGATTTATTTGGGATCCATTTGTACCCAACTCTTCAAGTTAATCTGTCTTTATTTCCTATCTATTTTGCTCTTTCAGTTTCTACAAATGAGGTTGGAGTACTTTTATATCTTGCAAGTATATTCACTGTTTTGGCCGTATTTTTAGAATTAGTTGCCGATGAACAGATGCGTACATTTAGAAGGGATTCTGCAAACAAAGGAAAAACTATGACTCAAGGTCTTTGGGCCTATTCAAGACATCCGAATTATTTAGGAGAAATTTTATTTTGGTGGGGTTTATATTTTATGACTGTTTCAATTGATTCCAGTTATTGGTATCTCTTTATATGTCCACTAGTAATGAACCTCATGTTCTCCTTAATAACTTGTCAGATGATGGATAATAGAAGTTTGGAAAGAAGAACTGAATATGCGGATTACATGAAATCAACCCGTCAATTAATATTATGGAAAAAAAGTTAAAAGGAGATAAATATGGTAAGTGGATACTGTGATGAGAGATTTTTAGAAGCAAAAGAAATATTAGAAAAAAGTATCGATAGTGGTTTTGAATTAGGTTGCGCTATTTCTCTTGAAGTTAAAGGAGAGAAAGTAATGGATCTCTGGGGTGGTTACGTAGACCCCGATAAAACTCAATTATGGGAAGAGAACACAATTGTGAATGTTTTTTCTACCACAAAAGGCGTTGCTGCGATCTGCCTACTTCAGTTAATTGAGAAAGGGTTATTGGACCTAGACAAACCTGTTTCTCATTATTGGCCAGAATTTGCTGAAAATGGTAAAGAAAACATTCCTGTAAGATATCTTTTTTGTCATAAATCTGGTTTGTGTGGAATAAGAAATCCTTTAGAACCAGGATCTTTTACCAATTGGGATTTAATTTGTAATGAATTGGCTAAACAAGAACCCTTATGGGAACCTGGAACAGCCCATGGTTATCATGCATTAACTTATGGTCATTTAGTTGGAGAAATACTCAGAAGAATAGATGGAAGGACAATAGGAGAATATTTCAACGAAGAAATAGCGAAACCTTTAGATTTAGATTTTTGGATAGGCTTACCAGAATCAGAATTTTCTAGAGTTACTAATATATACCCTTCAAAGCCAAATCCCTTACTTCCTTTGTTAGCAAAACTTCCCCGTTTTCTTCTTCCTGGACCTATGAAATTTTTATTGGACTTTACTGATACAAATAAACCTGTAGGAGCAGCTTTTAATAACCCTCCTGTTAATAGTAATGAAAATAATGAATTCGAAGCAAATAGTAAGGAATGGAGAAAGGCTGAAATTCCTGCAGCAAATGGACATGGAACTGCAAGATCTCTTGCTAAATTATATGGAGTTTTAGCTAACGGAGGATCTCGAGATGGTGTTCATGTCTTGAGCCCCGAAACAATAGAATTAGGTAGGCAGACTCAATCAGACGGGAAAGATCTTGTTCTTGGTCATATGCATACAAGATTTGGTATTGGCTTTATGTTGGGAACAAAGAACGTAAGCATGGGACCTAATCCTGAATCTTTTGGACATGGCGGTGCAGGTGGATCTTTGGGTTTTGCTGACCCAGATAACAATATTTCTTTAGGTTTTATAATGAATCAAATGCATCCAGGTATTACAGCGTGGAAAACAGCAACTGATGTTGCTGCTTCTGTATATAAGTCTCTTAATATAGGTTAATGAAAGCTATTTCCGATCCTAAAACCTAAAAGTTAAACTATGTACGCTGCAGTCATAGAAAGTTACGGTGATGAAACTAATTTTAAGATTAATGAATCCATAGCCTTACCCGAACCTAAACAAAACCAAGTTCTAGTGAAAATCAAAGCTAGTTCTGTAAACCCAATAGACTTGATGAAAAGAGAAGGTTATGGAAGCGGAATTTTTGAGAAACAAAGAAGACAAAATTTTCCTTGGATATTAGGATCTGATTTTTCTGGAAATGTAGTGAGCGCTGGCAATAAAGTTAAAAGATTAAAAGAAGGAGATGAAGTTTGGGGTTGTACTTCTAATGCAAATAACGGAACTTATGCTGAGTATGTAGCAATCAATCAGGATGAAGTAAATTTCAAGCCCAGTAATTTAACTTTTGAAGAAGCTGCTTCTTTGCCTTATGTTTTCTTAACTAGTTGGTCAGCTATTATTAGATGGGCCGGTTTAAGGCCTAAAGATTTAGCAGAAAAAAAAGTTTTTATTCAAGGCGGAGCAGGTGGGGTAGGAACAACTGCAATACAATTATTTAAACATTGGGGTTCAAATATTGCTTCAACTTGCAGCGAAGGGAATATTGAATTACTCAAGTCTCTTGGAGTTAATGAAATAATTGATTATAGGAGAAATTCTTTTCAAGAAGCCTTAAAAGACTATGATCTTGTTTACGATTTATTAGGTGACTCAGTGTTAGACAACTCCATAGAAGAATGCTGTAAAATCTTAAAGAAAGATGCCTCTTCCCACTATATAACTCTTACACATCCATTTATTAACACTATGGACAGTAAGGGCTTATTTCTTGGAATTCCACACGCTTTGCTTTTAAGACAAAAGCTGAAAGCAGCTTATAAGCCCATTAATGTACATTGGTCAATTTACAGACCCAGTCTTTCAGGATTACAAGAGTTAACCTATTTAGCAGAAGAAAACATCATTAAACCTGTTATAGATTCAACTTACTCTCTTTCTGAAATAGCAAAAGCTCACGAAAAAGTAGCTACTGGCCACAGTAGTGGTAAGGTCGTTATAAGGAATGATTTATAGATGACAAATCTTAGCGTAAACGTTAATAAAATTGCATGGTTAAGAAATGCTAGAGGAGGACAAACTCCGAATATTGTTGAGTTGTCAGAATTAATAATTGATTGTGGGGTTTCTGGAATAACCGTTCATCCAAGACCTGATTTAAGACATATAACTCCAGAAGATGTTTATATTCTTAGGGAGTTAACTTTGAATAAGAAAGTAGAATTTAACATTGAAGGCAATCCTTATTCAGAAAGCAACGCTCAATATCCTGGATTTCAAGAAATAATAAAGATTGCTAAACCAGACCAATGCACTCTTGTACCAGATTCTTTAGAACAAATAACCTCTGATCATGGTTGGGATTTTATTAATAGAGAATCCAGTGAAGATAAAGATTTAGTCAATTCTTTAAAAGAGTCTGCAGAGAGAGTTAGTTTTTTTGTCGATCCAATAGAAAAACAATTAGAAGGCTCTAAGGAAGTTGGAGCAGACAGAATAGAGTTTTATACGGGACCTTATGCAGATAATCCTGGACCAAATTCTATCGAACCCTTTGCTCGTTGCTATACTTTAGGGCGTGAATTGAATTTAGGAATAAACGCTGGTC